>NZ_DDLD01000101.1:0-3937 GCF_002339435.1 Acinetobacter sp. UBA2581
ATGTTCAAGACTATACAACAGCATGGCAACACTTTTATAATCATCAACGACCTCATATGTCAGTTGATGGTAAACCACCTAAATTTAAACAATGATAAGGGCTTCGGTTTTTCTACTCATTAACTCAATTAAAAATGGGGGTATTACCGAGTTGTGAAACGAAATTTTCATAACCTGAAAACATCATCATCACCATCACAATAAGTCCACCAACCATGGTCATATCAACCAAGGATAGAATCACCAGAATCAGGTCAGCTTCAGTATATTCGAAGATATGCGGCAGAACATGAATCACTTCCTGAAAGAATTTTAAGGCCAGTAATAATAAAGCGAATGATAAACCAAAATAGACAGGAGCTAAGATCCAGCGTGCGGCATACATCGTATTATGAAAAAAACGTTCCATTTTATTCTCAGGTTACCTACTTTATGGTTGATCTTGATCATAAATAATTCATGCTTAAAATTCGAGAATTATTTATGTTTTATAATGTGTTATAGATATTCTTAAGTTTAAAAAAAGCTTAATTAAGACGATAAAATAACTTGGCATTTATTGTGCTTATTCTTATTTAGTTGGTTATTAGCCTATTTAAGGCCGATGGAAAAGGTTCTAGAGAGAACCAGCAGGTTATAGTCAAAATAATTTGTACAAGAAATGGCTGTATGCCAAACTTAATTCCAACAATATCTTCAACTTATATAAAGAAAATTCTATGGCCTGAAGCATTCCTTTGCAAAATGCTACATGTTATGTTGAATGAAAAGACGTACTATAAAAATCGAATTCACTGAGTTTAAAGGGCCATGTCACAGATAGATGTTTTGATTCCAATCCAAGACATTGCAGTAGAGCAGAGCGAGATTCTAAGTATCAAGCGCAACGAACTTGTGCCTTTACTCCACGACCAATACAAGCTGAATCATTATGCTGACCCACTTATTCAGGCACAGTCCGTACTATTAAATGGGGTAGATCCGCATCTGACCCAACAACTGAGCCAGACGATTGAACAGCTGATTCAGATGCTGGCTCAATCAAAAAAATATCTCAAGAAGCGTAAATTTAATGCCTTACAGAAATGGCTGGGTATCGATTTAGATTATGGCTCAAGTCAGGTTGAATACTATAAAAAACTGGACTATTTATTGGATCAGGCAGATCACCTTAGCCGTAAGTTGCAAATTGAAATCCAGAAATCCCAATCGCGATTTCAGCAACTGATCGGTTTACGTGAGCAAATGGCCAAGCATATTGTGGCAGCAGAAGAATTTTTATCTGAATATCCGCAGTTTATCAGGAATCAGCATCCACTGGATAATTTTTCTGAGCGGCTGTCAAAAAAGGTGCATACCTTAAGAACCTTGCAAAGCAGTAATGACATCGCCATTACCCAGATGCAATTGTCCCAGCAACTGTCTTATAGCCTGCTGGATCGATTTAAAGAAGCACAACAGGTGCTGATCCCGGCCTGGCAATATCATGTCAAACAAAGCCAGACGAAACACTCGACAAGTGATCTGGAAAAACTCGATAATAGCCGGGACAATCTGATTAAAACGTTAAAAAAGTCACTCGAGAAACCCTCGAATACATAACAATATAAGGTGAAGCATGACCAAATCTGATGTAGTAAATTTACCTGTCGAAAGCTCAACTGAACTGACTGAACAGAAGTTCCAGCAAATGGATCTGAAAGAGCTGGGCTTGCAGCCTGACGATTTTCAGGAGGTTTTGGCAGCACGTAAAGAACTGCAGAATATGAGTCATAATAGTGTGGCCGAATATGGCAAAAATATAGCCACCAAAACTTCAAGCTATACCGATGAATTGCTGAATCTGGTACAGAACAAAGATCTGGATGCAACCGGTCAAAAGCTGAATCAGGTGGTGCAGGTGGCACAGCAACTGAATACCAGCAGTATCTTGAACAAGAAAAAAAGTTCGGGATTTCTTGGCAATATCATCAGCAAATTTAAGGGTGTGAAAGATAATTTTGACTCCCATTTCAATACCACCAAAGAACAGATTGATGTGCTGGTCAAGGAAATTGAAACTTCACAATCCGGATTAAAAGCACGCGTTGATACGTTAGATAAAATGTTCGATGGGGTGCAGGAAGAATATAAGCAGCTGGGTATTCATATTGCAGCTGGACGTTTACGTGAACAGGAATTGCAGCAGGAAATTGCTGCGCTCACAGCCTTGCCACAAGATCAGAGTACCACGCAAAAAATCTATGACCTAAATCATCTGGCCAATAATCTGGAAAAACGCATCAGTGATTTACAGGTATTGCAGCAATCTGCGATGCAGACTTTGCCAATGATCCGCATTATCCAGTCCAATAACCTGATGCTGGTGGATAAATTCTATGCCATTAAAAATATCACATTGCCAGCATGGAAAAACCAGATCAGTTTGGCCATTTCCCTGAATGAACAGAAGAACAGTGTACAGCTGGCCAATACTATTGATGATGCGACCAATGAGCTTTTACGCCGTAATGCAGATTTATTGCATCAGAACTCGGTCGATACGGCAAAAGCCAACCAGCGTTCTGTTATTGATATTGAAACGCTTGAACATGTGCAAAATACCCTCATTAAAACTGTTAATGATGTGATTCAGATCCAGAAAGAAGGTGTACAGAAACGCACTGAAGCGACGGTACGTTTAAGAGCCTTGCAAGATAATCTGAATCATTTGGTGATTGAATCAAGTACCAGTGGATCTAAACCCAACTAAATCCAGTAGGGCCAAGATCTAAAAAAAGGAGTAGAGATTGCCGCCCTTAGATGAATATGCTGTAAATCCTCAGGAAATCAAGCAAGGGGTCGTCGCACTCAAAAAGCGTCAACGTAATTTGATGCTTTTGGGACTGACTACCTCTACGGTCTGTATCGCATCCGTGATAGGCCTATTCTTTCAGCAGGAACTGGTTTATGGCTTTTTTGGCCTGAGTACTCAGCTTCAACAGCTGCATTTACCAGTTAGTGTCGATGCTAATTTGGCCAGTATTGGGGATAGTCCGGATTATTTCTTTGCTCTATTAAGCTGGTTTGGCTGGCTGATTCTGAAAATCTTTGCTTCTTTTATTGGTGCATTTTTTCTGGTTGGATTGCTGAAGAAGTTTGGTTTCTTCTATGTGCGCTTTCAGTCTTTCATATTGAAGTTTGTAGGCTGGCTGATTTCTTTTATCGTGATCTGGTCAGGACTGACTTATTGGCAATATGACCTGAGAAATGACCGTGAAGATGTTTATCAGCAAGTGGTCTATTACGATAGTAATATCAATGATAGCGAAGTGGCACGTTACCTGGTTGATTCCGATATTGCTTCACCGGTGAAATCTTATTTACTCGCCCAAACAGCACTCTTGCATAAACCCGTTGATTTGTCTGCAGCCCGACCTTATGTCGCACAAGTGGTCGAGGCAGAGCGGCAGGATAACAAGTTTGAACAATACGGATTTAAACCGGAACAGATCTGGACCATGCAGCAACAGGTCTATGGTAAAAGCCTGACGCCTTTAGCACAAAGTGTAGATCGTCAAGCCCAGCAAGCCGAACAAGTCAGCAAGATTACCAATGTCATCATTATTGGCATTGCCATCTTATTTACCTTGCTTAGCTTAATCATATTTGTATTAGCCAATTCAATTAAGGGGCGTTCGCTACGTATTGAACAGCGAATCTTCTAAACTTAAAAATGCTCCTATAAAAGGAGCATTTTTATTTTCCAATCTATATTCGGTTTCTTTAAGCCAGAGCAAGAAGCTTAAGGATAATAAAAAATAAAATTAGGTTAGAAATTATGATCTATAAAAACAATCATTAAGATAAAAACAAACTGTTTTACCTATTTTTGTTATTCACTTAATATAGCTTCATCGAATAAATATTTACTCCCTTGGAGACGTTAGCAATGTTA
>NZ_DDLD01000076.1:0-8874 GCF_002339435.1 Acinetobacter sp. UBA2581
TCAATGCGTAAGTCCTATATACTTTAACAAGTGATGCAAAATTCCCAGCAAACTCAAAATGTATTCAATTTCAAGATATTTCAAATTCAAAAGAATATATTGAGCTATATAAATATTCACTTGAAGAAGAAGATTACTTGAAAACAGAATGAGCCAGTGTATCCACCGATAGTAAAAACTATTCTAAAAAAACCTTTAAAGATGCAATTGCTTATTTAGATCTCCGAGAAGATCAGCAATGGGGTCTCGCAGAATATAAAAGTAAATATTATGAAGTAGATTATCATCCAGCAGGAAAAGAATACGATTTCAAAAACTTGCTATCAGAACTTCAAAGTTTGATAACTTCTGCAAAAGATAATAAAGAGAAGCAAGTTCGCCAAGAACTTTATAACTTAACTCAAAATGCATGCAATGCATTTAATGATGTCGCTTCAAATGAAATTAGAAAACAAATGAATAACGTGACCAGTAAGTAATTTTTATCATTTGTCTTGGTTAGTAGCTAAATCATTTAAGAAATACAGGAACTTAAAGTTCCTGTATTTTCACCTTGTTGTCACCTATTTTAAACTTCACATCTAAATCAGCAAACTTCATCCCATAAATCCGCTCTTCATCTTCCTGATATGCTGGTCTTGGATCTAAAGATAAAACCGCTTCCAGTTCCTGAATAGTCTGCATAGAAATTTTTCCATCCAATAGTAATTGTTGCTTTTGCTGCTCCGCTTCATCGCTCCAAATGACGGTTTTACGTGATGGTTCATCCTGTGCATAACCGCTTTGCGCATCAATCACTGAATCCGAATATTGAATATAAGGTTTAATGTCTATAATCGGCGTTCCATCTAACAGGTCGCTTCCTGCGACATAAACCCGGACATTTTTACCGACTTTTTCGACACGATTTAATTTCACGACTGATAAACCAATGGGGGCAGGACGGTACATACTACGCGTAGCAAATACACCTATTTTCTTGTTACCGCCTAAACGTGGTGGTCGAACCTGCGGACGAAACTGCTGGCTCTGCTGATTTTTATTGTCATGAAACTGCCAGACTAACCAGAGATGACTAAACTCTTCGATGCCCTCAAATGCGAGTAAATCATTATATGGACCGGTCATTTCAATATAGCTTTCAACCTGTACCAAATTAGGCTGACGCGGGATGCCAAACTTTTCTTTATAGGGAGAATGCATATAGCCAATAATCGGCAGAGTGAGTTCGGTCATAATCACTTTTTTTGATAAGCTCAATTAAATATATTCAGTTTATAGAGAATGAATTTAGATTAGAATAGCAACCTGTTCTAATTTGATAACTTATTGAGACCTTTAATGGCTGCTTTTAACGTCGAAAAGATTACTCACGTCCACCATTGGAATGATACTTTATTCTCTTTTAAAACGACTCGTGACACTGCATTACGTTTTAAAAACGGTCAGTTTGTGATGATCGGTCTTGAAGTCAATGGCAAGCCTTTAATGCGTGCATATTCAATTGCAAGTGCAAACTATGAAGAAGAGCTGGAATTCTTCTCAATCAAAGTTCCAGATGGTCCTCTTACCTCTATTCTACAAAAAGTTAAAGTTGGCGACGAAATCCTGGTTTCTAAAAAACCTACCGGTACGCTGGTTCTTGATGACTTAAACCCAGGTAAAAACCTGTACCTGCTTTCTTCAGGTACCGGCCTTGCACCTTTCCTTTCTGTCATTCGTGACCCTGAAACCTATGAACGTTTTGAAAAAATCATCGTTGTTCACGGTACACGTTTCATCTCAGAACTGGCTTACCAAGATTTGATTCTGAACGAAATTCCAAATCATGAGTTCTTCTCAGAATTGGGTGCTAAAGAAAAATTAGTGTATTACCCAACTGTTACTCGTGAAGAGTTCCATACCCAAGGTCGTGTAACCACTGCGATTGAATCTGGTCAATTATTCGAGAAAATCGGACTACCACGTTTCAACCCTGAAACTGACCGTGCAATGCTCTGTGGTTCTCCTGCATTCCTGGACGATGTTGCTGCACTGCTAGATCAACACGGTCTGAAAGAATCTCCACGTATGGGTGTTTTGGGTGACTACGTAATTGAACGTGCATTCGTAGAAAAATAATCTGCAAAAAAAACCTTTTGCAACCTAAAACGCATGCTTTAAGCATGCGTTTTTTATATCCAGTAAGTCTTAATCTGAAAGAATTAACTCAACCTACTCTATACTTAAAATTTCTTATAATTAGCATATTTATAAAAATGTAATTACTTAAAAAAGTAAAATAAATGATAAATATCAATACTCACATTATATTTTTTAGTCAAAAATTCATTCTTAAATGTTAGAATATGTAACTATAATTGATTTCTCATGAGGATTTATCTTCGCTAAAGACTTAGTTACATAAACTCTGTAAACTTTTAATTCGATCTATTTAGATCCCATTCTCCTGTTTCACCGTTTATGCAACCAAGCCGTTTTCTATAGGCAAGGTATGAGCACTGAACAACCCTCCTCTATCGAGCGTACAGGGTCTAAAGTCTATCGCTATTTTGTAGTGATATTAACTTTACTCGTTGCGCTGTACTTGATCATTCAAGGCGCTAAATTACTCACTCAGCCTCGGTGGTACAAGTTATTATCTCATCGCAGGGATTGCCTATGTTGCAATCGCCATTTTCTATGCGATGAAAAAAGCCCTTGGTTTCTGGCTTTCTATTGTTACTTTTATTGCAACCATCATCTGGGCGATTGCTGAAGTTCAAGGTTTGAGCTTCTGGCAATATATTCCACGTTTGGTGGTTCCAACTATTCTGTTTGTCCTCAGCATGTGGGCAAGCAAAAACCTGCCAGCACTCGATGCTGCAAAAATCAAAGCTGCCAATCTTGTTGGCTTTGCCGGTTTCTTTGCCTGTGTAGCAGCTCTGATTGCTGCGTTCTTCCCACATGACAAAATCCTTAATCCTGTTGATATCGTACAAGACCCTGCACTGGCTAAACCGAATGCAGAAAACCCGGACAACTGGGAATATTTCGGTCGTAATGGTAACGGTACCCGCTTTGCACCGTACACTGACATTACCCCTGAAAATGTTAAAGATCTGAAAGTCGCTTGGACTTATCACACTGGTCGTGATACCTCTGCCAGTGTCGATGAAAATATACCGATCCAAATTGGCAGCACATTGTACTCATGTACACCAACTAATATCATTTCAGCGATTGATGGTGACAGTGGTAAAGCACTTTGGAAATATGATCCACATGCAAAAACTGCAGAGCATATTACCTGCCGTGGTGTCGGTTACTATGATGCAACTAAAGACAAATCTTTAACTGCAGCAGACCTACAAGCACCTGGTATTAAAGCTTGTCCACAACGTATTCTAACTTCTACTGTTGATGGCCGTTTAATTGCCTTAAATGCTAAAACTGGTGCTTTATGTCCAGAATTTGGTACTAACGGTCAGGTCGATGTTCTGCATGACATGGGTCCTACCGAACAAAGTAAACGTTACCATCCAACGTCTACTCCACTCATTGCGGGTCATGTTGCCGTATTAGGTGGCTGGGTACGTGATATTGTGCATGGCGAACCGTCTGGTGTCGTACGTGCCTATGACGTTCGTACTGGTAAATTGTCTTGGGCTTGGGATGTCGGTAATCCTGAACTGGTTGGTGAACCTAAAGATGGCAAAGGCTTTACTTTAGAAACACCAAACATGTGGACCATCCCGACTTATGACAAAGACCTGAATCTGGTTTACTTACCTACAGGTAATGGTCCTCCTGACTACTGGGGTGGTGACCGTAACGGAGCCAAAGAAAAATTTGGTTCTGCCATTGTTGCCGTAAATGCTTTGACTGGTAAAACTGTTTGGTCTTATCAAACTGTTCACCATGATGTCTAGGATTATGACTTGCCGTCACAACCTGTACTTTATGACATGACTGATGATCATGGCAAAAAAGTTCCAGCGTTGATTCAAACTACCAAAATGGGTCAAATCTTCGTTCTTGACCGCCGTACTGGTAAACCAGTCACTAAAGTTGAAGAACGTCCAGTCGACACCAATGGTGCTGAAGGTGAAAAACTTTCTCCTACCCAACCATTCTCTGTTGGCATGCCACAAATTGGTAATACGACATTGACTGAACAGGATATGTGGGGCATCTCAACCTTTGACCAATTGGCTTGTCGTATTGACTTTAAAGACTCTGTGTATAACGGTCTTTACACTGCACCTGGTGAAAAACCATATATCGAATGGCCTAGCCTGCTTGGTGGTTTCAACTGGGGGGTATCTCAATTGATGAATCTACTGGCATGATGTACGTTAACGATATGCGTATGTCACTTCGTATGTCATTGGTTCGTAAAGAAGATATGGGTAAATATCATATCTCAACTGACGAAGTACCAGGATTCATGGGTACCGTACGTCCGCAATTGGCTGGTCCTTATACGGGTGTGAAAATTGACATCATGCAATCTAAACTGGGTGTTCCTTGTAACAAACCTCCATTTGGTACTATGACTGCCATCGACTTGAAATCTAAAAAAGTTGTTTGGGAAGTGCCGATGGGGACAGCAAAAGAGTTGGGGCCGTTAGGTGTTAAAACCCATATGCCAATTCCTTTAGGTATGCCAACACTCGGTGGTCCTACTTCAACTGCTTCTGGTCTAGTGTTCTTCGCAGGTACTCAGGATTACTACCTACGTGCGCTGGATTCGAAAACTGGTAAAGAAGTATGGAAAGCCGAGCTGCCTGTTGCTGCTGTTGCTGCACCGCTGATTTATAAATCTCCAAAAACTGGCAAACAATATGTTGTGATTTCTGCAGGTGGTGCAAGCCACTCTAAAGATGTCGGCGACTATATCATTGCCTTTGCTTTACCTGATCAAAAATAATTTTTTGATAGATAAAGAAAAAACCGAAGCTTAGGCTTCGGTTTTTTATTGCAATCATCATTAAAAATTAACGATCGCGACCTTCTTGGTTTGCAGAACCTGAACAGCCTGCACCACCACCGATAATAAAACCGCTTTCTGCTTTACATGAACCAATCATACGGCCATGTGAGTCAAATGTAGTCACTGTTGATGCACAACCAGTTAGTACGATAGTCGTTGCAAATGCAATAAGTGCTGATAATTTCATGATATTCCCCTCTATGATTTATGGTGCTAAATGAATCTGATTTTGACTTGGTGGTACTGGCAATAAACCTGTTTTAGCATCCACCGTATTGTAGTTCACGCCAATTGCATTGCCTGATCCATTACAATGAGCACTAGCAATTGAAAGCAGACCACGTGTAGCTTTACATGATCCAATCACCTGACCCGATGCGTCATAAGTGACGACCATAGAACTACAGCCAGTCATCAGTACAAAAGTTGAAAGTGAAAATAGTTTTATGAAGCTCATTACTCCCCCTCAAAAACACTAAAAAATTTAAATTGTTTAGTTATATGAATCTTTTGTAAATTTCGCGCATGATTCTTCCTAAATTTATCGCATTTGTAAAGCTTTATTTTTCATCTATTTTTTAGACTTATGGCTAATAAAAAAGCTGCCTGATCAGCAGCTTTTTCATAATTAAATTTAATATTAAGGATCAGGCTGACTCATGCTTCAATACTCGTTCAGCTAGAGCCTGTTTCACTACATGATATCCAGCACTTAAGCCTAGACTCGCCATAATGATTGCAACAATAATATCTGGCCATAGACTGCCAGTGCCAAAGACTCCCACTGCTGCAAAAATGACGGCCACATTACCGATTGCATCATTACGGCTGCACAACCAGACTGATTTCATATTGGCATCCCCATCCCGGAAAGCATATAAAATTATGGCTGTGACCACGTTTGCGATTAAGGCCAATACCCCGATAATCCCCATCGTAATGGCTTCAGGTGGAATACCTTGCATAAAGGCATAAATCACTTTACCAATGACGACCAGACCAAATACTGCCATAGTCAATCCTTTAATCAGAGCAACTGTTGCACGCCAATACAGACTTGCACCAATCACCGCCAGAGAAATACCATAATTCACAGCATCTCCAAAGAAATCTAGCGCATCTGCCCATAAGGCCGATGAATGTGCATAAGCACCGCCGATCAGCTCCACACCAAATAAGGTCAGGTTAATCAATAATGCAATCCATAAAGCTGTTCTAAATTTGTTATTAGGTTTGAGCGGCGCGGGTTCATGACTACAACTACAGGCCATATTATTCTCCGATGACTTCTTATCCTGAATGCGATAAAGTCATTAGAAACTATGGAGTCACTCCAAGGTCAAGCTTGAGGTATTTATGTCACATTATTTGATTTCTGATATAGCCAAGAACACTGATTTAAGCACTGATACCATTCGATTTTATGAGAAAAGAGGTTTGATTCAGCCGAATTTTCGAGCAAGTAACCAGTATCGTAATTATGGCGAAGAGGCCTTAAAACGCTTGATTTTTATCAAACGCTGTCGTGCTTTAGGCATGTCTTTAAAAGAAATTGAATACCTGATTCAGCTGGAACAGCATCCAGAACAGGATTGCTGTGAAGTTAACCAGATGATTGATCAGCACCTTATAGATATTTCAAATAAAATTAAAGAATTACAGTTATTTAAAAAGCAGTTAATGGCGCTTCGCGAAAGCTGTAATACCCCAACTACGATTGATCATTGCCAGATTTTGAAAGCGCTGGAATCTATTGAAAATAGCTGAAATATTTATGGATATTTTAAATCGTTCACTGTTTATCTTTTAACTTGAAATTGAGTTGAATTATGCCAATTCCGAGTTATTTACTAGGTTGAATCCTGATTTTAGATGACTAGAATAAAGACGTACTTTTTATATGTCTTTCTATTTCATCATGAGCATTTCTCACGTTACGGAACTTCTCTCACCTGCTGGCTCACTGAAAAATATGCGCTATGCCTTTGCTTATGGTGCAGATGCAGTCTATGCCGGCCAGCCGCGTTATAGCTTACGTGTTCGTAATAATGAATTTGACCATGACAATCTGGCTATTGGCATCAAAGAAGCTCACGCGTTTGGAAAAAAATTCTATGTGGTTGTGAATATTCAGCCGCATAACTCCAAGCTGAAAAATTTTATCCGTGACCTTGAACCTGTGGTTGCCATGCAACCAGATGCGCTAATCATGTCTGATCCTGGTCTGATCATGATGGTGCGTGAGCACTTTCCGGATATGGATATTCATCTTTCAGTTCAAGCCAATGCAGTGAACTGGGCAACAGTAAAATTCTGGAAGAATATGGGACTTACTCGCGTGATTTTGTCACGTGAACTGTCCATTGAAGAAATTGAAGAAATCAAACAGCAAGTTCCAGATATGGAAATTGAAGTCTTTGTTCATGGCGCACTGTGCATGGCCTATTCTGGCCGTTGCATGCTGTCTGGTTATATGAATAAGCGCGATGCCAATCAGGGTGCCTGTACCAATGCCTGTCGCTGGGAATACAAGGTATTGGACGCTAAAGAAGATGAAACGGGCGATGTGATCCCGGTGAAAAATATTGATTCTGGCTGTTGTTCAAAAGATGCTGATGAGTCACATATGCAAGTACAACATCAGTTTGATGAACCTGTGTTATTGCAACGTAATGACGAGGATATGTTTGCTGCCGAAGAAGATGAGCACGGCACTTATTTTATGAATTCCAAAGACCTGCGTGCAGTGCAGCATGTGGAACGATTGACCAAGATTGGCGTGCACTCCCTGAAAATTGAAGGTCGGACCAAATCTTATTTCTACTGTGCGCGTACTGCGCAGATTTACCGTAAAGCCATTGATGATGCACTTGCTGGTAAGCCATTCGATTCTTCACTAATGACTCAACTCGAAGGTTTGGCCAACCGTGGTTATACCGAAGGTTTTCTACGCCGTCATGTACATAGTGAATATCAAAACTATGAAAATGGTTCATCGAGTTTCGATCATCAGCAGTTCTGTGGGGAAGTGTTAGAGCGTAATAGTAACTATATCAAGATTGATGTGAAAAACCGTTTTGTCATTGGTGACTCACTAGAGTTGATGACTACTAAAGGCAACATCACCTTTACCTTGACAGAGATTAAAGACCGTAAAGGCAATATGATTGAAGATGCTAAAGGTTCAGGGCATATCGTTGAAATTCCAATACCAGCAGATGTCGATATGCAGTATGCCCTGCTGATCCGTAATCTGCCATCATCATCTGTAGACATTTCAGCCTCTTCACTGGCTTATCAGGCGAGTTAAAAAATGGCGCTCTTGATTACCGATAAATGTATCAACTGTGATATGTGCTTACCGGAATGCCCAAATGAAGCAATTTATGAAGGCGATAAGATCTATGAAATCGACGTGAATCGTTGTACGGAATGCGTCGGTTTCTATGATCATCAAACCTGTATTGCCGTCTGTCCTATTGAGTGCATTATGCCGCATCCAGAGCATCGGGAAACGCAAGAGCAGTTAATGGAGAAATTTAAAGGTTTGAATCTGTTTAAAGCTTGAAGGATGCATGAAGTCTTATGACTTCATCTAAGAACAACCTTAGGGAAAGATAAAAATAAGGGTTGAAAACAAAAACTGTCCAGAGGAAAGGAACAGCTAAAAGCGATTGGGGACGCTTTTGGCTGATCTAACAATAACTAAAAAAAAGGAACCCGGGTGTTAGCGTCCTGAGTTCCTATAAAGCGAAAATAATAATAGGAGTTTGAGATTAAGCACCTGGGATGTGGGGATTCCAGGTGCTCTTTTTTTACTGACCAGAACGGATGATGTAATCAAAGGCAGATAATGATGCTTTGGCACCTTCACCAGTCGCGATGATGATCTGTTTGTA
>NZ_DDLD01000070.1:0-40642 GCF_002339435.1 Acinetobacter sp. UBA2581
TATTTCATCGAACTCAGGTTACTTATTTTACGAGATCTTCCTGATCGACCATACCCCATTTTGCTTCAGGCGGCTGGTAGTCTTGAAATTTTTGCAAAATTTCTTCGAAGTCATCACTCACGATCAGGGATTCAGTAAAACGTGGCTTGGTAAAACCTTTGTCCGTGGTCATCTGAATGAATTTAAGCAGATCATCATAAAAGCCATCGGCATTGAGAAAAGCGCAAGGTTTTTTATGAATTCCAAGTTGAGCCCAGGTCCATTGCTCAAAAATTTCCTCGAGCGTTCCAGCCCCACCCGGAATAGCAATAAAACCATCGGAGAGTTCTGACATTTTGGTCTTACGCTCATGCATATTGTCGACTACATACAGCTTGGTAATATGCGGATGTGCCAGTTCGCGATTAACCAAGGGTCTTGGAATGACACCAATAACCTCGCCCCCTGCAGCCAAGGCACTATCCGCTACAATGCCCATCAATCCGGAACGACCCCCACCATAAATTAGTGTTTGCTGTCTTTTTGCCAGGGTTTGGCCTACCTTTTCAGCAATTTGTTTATAACCAGGTTCAGAACCTAGCGCTGAGCCACAGAAAATTGCGATAGAATTCATCATTTTCACCATTGCATTGCCGGTATATAGTACGCAGGCAGCGCCTGAGAGTTTTTTTTCAAAAATAACTGCACAATCAGTGTTTTTATTCAATTCCTTGTCTAAAATACACGCATTTAGATTAACATACTGCGC
Source organism: Acinetobacter sp. UBA2581 (assembly GCF_002339435.1). NCBI lineage: Bacteria > Pseudomonadati > Pseudomonadota > Gammaproteobacteria > Moraxellales > Moraxellaceae > Acinetobacter > Acinetobacter sp. UBA2581. The sequence goes on from NZ_DDLD01000070.1 coordinate 749, forward strand.
AAGGGAGAAAAGATAGCATGCTTGAAGCCTTTTACGCCACAGAGCGCGGTAGCCTAGAAGATGCCACCATCAATGGTGATTTCGACCTGCATCCGGAACTGGTTTGGATAGATTTAATTGCGCCTTCACAGGAAGAACAGCAATGGATTCTGGATGCCTATGAGCAAAATCTGCCCACCTTAAAATCTCTGGAAGATATTTCTTCGAGTGCCCGATTTTACCGTGATGATGACGGTATTTTGCACATCAGTACCTATTTCTTAACGAAAAATAAAAATTATCAGGTCGAAAGTGAACATGAGGATGATGCCAGCATCCTCGCAACGGTTCAGACAGTCGCTTTCATTTTACATAAAGACCGGCTCTTTACCCTGCGTGGTGAAAAGCTGGTAGCTTTCCGGGCCTTTCGTGCCCGTGCGCGTCGCAATGATTATGATATTGACTATAAAGATCCAACCTGGATTCTGCTCGGTTTACTCGAAGCCAAACTGGATGAGCTAGCGGATATTCTGGAAGATGTACATAAGGATCTGGAAAAATACTCAACTGAAGTTCTGAATAACCGGCATCGTGAGCAGATCCTCGATCTGGATGACATGATTACCCGTCTGGCCCAACTGGAAGATATGCTCGGAAAAGCTCAGCTCTGTCTGATCGATTTACGACGGGTACTTACCTTCCTGTCACGTCCACGAGCCTTAGGCAGTCATATTTATGATGCGGATATTCGGGAACTCAGTGAAGACGTCCGCTCACTGGTCGAGCATGATGCCTTCCTGTTCCAGAAAGTCCGCTTCTTGCTGGATACCACGTCCGGATTCATTAACACTGAACAGAATGATACGATCCGTCGCTTCTCGATTTTACCGAGTATGCTTGCGCCACCCATGCTGATTGCCAGTATTTACGGGATGAACACTGATGTCTTGCCCTTCGCTCAAGGTTCGATGAGCTTTGTGATGGTGAGCATTATTATTATGGGCTTTTTGATTGGGCCATTGATTTACTTTAGATGGAAGAAGTGGATTTAGAATCCCTCCTAATTTCTCCTAAGGGAGGAATTTCCCTCTCTTTTCAGGTGATGTGCAGCACTGCTGCTCAAGGGTGGGGTCAGAATTAACCCTCTCTAACTCTCTTGTGCTTAGATTTAAGGCAGTGCTTTAAATCTCTCGCTCAGAAAGAAAAGACTTCCAATATTTGCTTAAAGTTCGAATCCAGGCCCATTTCTCCACTTTTTTAAAATACAAGTCCCCTCTCCTTTCAGGAGAGGGTTAGGGAGAGGTTAATTAACTAATCCCTCCTAAGCTCCCTTTGAGAAAGAGAGGAACTTTTTTAAAATATACCGGCAATAAAAAAGCACCTTTCGGTACTTTTTTATTTACTGAATGATCTGTAAATCATCCTGCAAATGGCAGGCCTGAATGATCTTCATCATTTTCTCAGGAACCGCTTTAAACTGTAGTCCTCGTGCTTGTGGAGTTTGGCGCAACCAGCGCACCAGAACTGCCAAAGCCAAAGTGCTACCCTGCTCAAGTCCAGCCAGATTAACTACCACAGGAAACTTGTCCTGTGACTGAATGACGCGCAGACCATCTAAGTAATAGCTCTGCGCATTGTCAGCGTCAATCTTGCCTGAAACCTGCAGTTCCTGATTATTGAATTGAATCACAGCTCACCTATCTTATTTTTTCTTGTCAATCGCCGCTTCAGCATCTGGCTTGAAGTTAGCAATGGCTTTATCCAGGTTACCACCATTACGTTTTACTGTAGCCGCAAACTGATTACGGAACTGCAGACCTAGGTCAATACCAGAAACATTGATGTTACGGATTTTCCATTGTGAACCTTTATCAACCAACTGGAAAGCAACCGGAATTTTCTCGCCTTTGTTATTAAAGTCGATGGTCACTACAGGATTTTTGCTGTTAGTCGCCTTGTAAGGACGAACGCTGTAAGTCTGGTTACTGAACTTAGAGAAAGCCGTACCATAATTTTCAATCAGGGTTTCACGGAAGTTTTTTTCAAACTGTGCACGCTGCGCCGCAGTACTATACTGATTGGTCGCATAAGTCCCCATCACGATCCGGGTAAACGATTGTGAATCGATATACGGGTCAAGGTTCTGACGGACAATCGTTTTCACAAGCGCAGGATTATTCTGCAATTTGGCATGATCGGTTTTAAGACGATCAATCAAATTGTCTGCAACTCTTTTAATAAAAGCAGGTGGGGCTTCAGACGGTGCAGCAAACACTGTACCAGCAACCATTGTTGAAAGAATGCTTGCAGCAAGCGTTTGTTTTACTAAAGTCTTCACTCAAATCTCCTCAATCTGTTATTCAACAAATGCAGGTTCTGCATCTGTTGTTTCTGAAAATGCAGCTTCTTCTGAGGCACTTTCCTGACTATCTGACGATTTTCCGGCACCGCCGGTAATAAATTTCGTCACTAAATCTTCAATTTCCATGGTCCCTTGAGTGTTCGCAATCTGCTCACCACGTTTCAAGTAAGTCAGACCGCCACCTGGAATAATTTTCAGATACTTTTCACCCAATAAACCATTTGTTGCTACCATAATGTAAGCATCTTCATCAATATTGGTGATGGATTTCATGTTGTCTAATAGTTGTTTTTCCATTGATTTTTGTTGCGCAGGATCGGCTGCGGTATAGTCTGAACTATAACGTAACTCTTCGAGGGCTTCCTGCTGAACCTGCTTGAGCTGCTCGGCATTAAAGGATGTCAAAGAGCCATCCAGTGTCATATGGACTGTGGCTAAACGGGTCACCGGATCAAGTGTAATTTTATCGACCTGACCGACTTTCACCCCACTTAAAGCAACTTTAGCGCGTGGTTTGATGCCATTTACATTTTCAAAAGTCGCTGTCATCTGATAGCTATCAGAAATATTGGTGCCTACCAGACCGCTGACACGCATCGCCAAGAAGAACAGGGCGATACCGAAAAGAATGACAAAAACACCAACGGCCAGCTCACTAGTACGTGATTTCATTAAATACCTCCGAACATGACCGCAGTCAACACGAAATCAAAACCTAATACGCACAGCGAAGAATAGACGACCGTACGTGTTGTAGAAGTTGCGATACCTTCTGATGTTGGTTCACAGGCATAACCCTGATAAACCGCGATCCAGGTACAAATTAATGCAAAAACAGAACTCTTGATAATGGTGCCATTTAGGACATCTTTATAGAATTGCACGGTACTTTCCATGCCACTCCAATATGCCCCTTCATCAGCACCCAGAAAATCAACGCCTACCATTTTTCCGCCCATAATCCCGACCGCAGCAAAGATCACTGAGAGCATTGGCAAGCTAAAAATACCGGCCCAAAGGCGTGGTGAAATCACCCGTTTTAAGGGATCAACCCCGATCATTTCCATACTGGACAATTGCTCGGTCGCTTTCATCAGACCAATTTCGGCGGTTAAAGCAGAGCCGGCACGACCCGCGAACAGTAAGGCAGCAACCACAGGTGCCAATTCACGTAACAGGGTTAAAGCCACTGCAGTACCAAGCATCGCTTCACTACCAAATGTTGACAGGATGGTATACATCTGCAAACCGAGTACTGAACCAATAAACAGGCCAGATACCGCAATAATCAAGAGTGACAACACCCCAACCCGGTACATCTGATAAACAAACAGCTTTACTCCAAGCCAGGTCGGCATGGAAAAGAGAATCTGCAACAGCATCAGTGTTGCAACACCAATCCCCTGAACACGTTCAATAACGCGTCTACCTAAGGCAGCAATGGCATTCATGAACGTACCTCATCACTTAAATAAGCCTGATGACTAAACTGATAATCTACCGGGCCTTCAACCGAACCGGTTAGGAACTGTTGCACAAAGGCTGAAGGATGATTTTTCAATTCCTCTGCTGTGCCCTCACCCTGGATTTTGCCTTCTGCGACCACATAGATGTAATCAGCAATCGATAAAGTCTCTGCTACATCATGCGAAACAATAATGGTTGTTAAATCCAATGCTTCACGTAGAGAGCGGATCAGTCGAGTCAAAACTCCCATAACAATCGGATCCTGCCCGGCAAAAGGCTCATCGTACATGATCAGCTCCGGGTCCAGTGCAATCGCACGAGCCAATGCGACACGACGATTCATCCCGCCAGACAGCTCTGAAGGCATCATCTGCTCTGCCCCACGCAGTCCTACTGATTCGAGTTTCAAAGCCACGATTTCAGCAATCAGATGTTCAGGCAATTTGGTATGCGCACGAATCGGAAAGGCAACATTTTCATAGACGCTCATGTCGGTAAACAGAGCGCCACTTTGAAACAGCATCCCCATACGTGCACGTGCAGAAAAAAGCTCAGAACGGGACATCTTGGCAATATCTTTACCGTCCAGTAAAACCTGACCCTGTTCAGGCATCAGTTGCCCACCTATCAATCTTAATAAAGTGGTTTTACCAGTTCCGGAAGGTCCCATAATGGCGGTAATCTGCCCACGACGAATGTTTAAACTGACATCGTCATAAATTACACGCTCACCCCGCTTGAAACTCAAATTCTTGACTTCAATCAAAGACTGAGGATCCTGCGCTGTTTGATTTTTCATAGCTGAGTTTATTCCTGCATTTTTTCAGCATGCATATGACAAAAGAACGAAGTTCAACATGTTAGCATTTGAAAATGAAGGGTCAAGTTCATGGAAAACATAATGCTCCATGCCTGGCCATATATTTCTAGTAATCAAAAATTTTATTTCGACGCAATTTTAACAGACTATGATCCATTTAAAAAACGATATACATAATAAATCAGATTGCACAAAAGCAAAATTACTGCAATGTAGGACATGTACCCCTCAATAATATGAAAGACTATAAAAAGACGCTTTCAGATTACGGATCATCATAAACTCAGAAAAAGTTGATGAAGTAGGCATTTTATGCTGAAAAAACAAAAAATCAATGCATAAAAAAACCAGCACTCAGGCTGGTTTTTTTTCAGACATTATTCAATTAGTCATTGAATTTACGACGTGGACGATCTTCACCGAATGAACGCTCGCCACGTGGCTTGTCATCAAAGTTGCGACGCGCTGGACGGTCATCACCGAATGAACGCGCTGGACGATCACCAAAACCACCTTCGCGACGTGCTGGACGATCACCGAAATCACGTTTTGGACGGTCACCGAAACCACCTTCACGACGTGGAGCAGGACGATCACCGAAATCACGTTTTGGACGGTCACCGAAACCACCTTCACGACGTGGTTTGTAATCTACACGGTTACCGCGGTTGTCATCATTACCTTCGAAACGAGGACGGTCACCGAAGTCACGACGCGGACGATCATTATTAAACTCACGACGTGGACGGTCTTCATTGAAGTCACGACGTGGACGATCACCGAAACCGCCTTCACGACGAGGACGATCGCTATTGAAATCACGACGTGGACGATCTTCGCCACTGAACGCAGGACGTTCGCCACGAGGTTTGTCATCGAAGCTACGACGTGGACGGTCATCACCACCTTCACGACGTTTGAAGTTGCTCTCGCCTTCGAAACGACGACCACCACCGAAGCCACGACCGCCATCACGACGACCGCCACGACCACGACCAGCGCCATCACGGCTACCGCGTGCAGGAGGTGGAGATGGCTCAAGACCTTCAATTTCGGATACATTTAGACGAGCTTCAAGGAAGTCTTCTAGTGCACGGATTTTACCGCGTTCACGATAAGTCGCTAAAGTAATTGCTTTACCAGTACGGCCCGCACGACCTGTACGACCGATACGGTGTACATAGTCTTCGTTCTTCATAGGAAGACCAAAGTTGATCACGTGAGAAATTGTCGGTACGTCTAGACCACGTGCTGCAACGTCAGTTGCAACCAGGATTTTTGCACGACCTTCACGGATGCTGCGCAGACGACGATTACGAACGGTTTGTGGCATCGCACCATGTAGAGCAACAACTGATAAACCTGCTTCAGCAAGTTCTTCAGCCAGCATATCTGTATCTTCTTGAGTAGAAGCAAAGACCACTGCCTGATCAACGTCTTCTTCATTCAACCAGTGAGTAAGAAGTTTTTTCTTGTGCTCGAAGCCATCAGTCCAGTGTAAAGTCTGGGTAATGTCAGTATTGGTAGAGTGACCAGTTTCAATTGCAATACGCTCTGGCTCATTCATCATGCGTTCAGCAAGGGTAATGATACGTGGAGCGAAAGTTGCAGAGAACATCAGTGTTTGTTTACGGTTTGCAGCCAAGTCACCGATTGCTTCCAGGTCTTCAGAGAAACCAAGATCCAGCATACGGTCAGCTTCGTCGACGATCAGCGAGTCAACTTTATCAAGTTTGATTTGACGACGGTTAACAAGATCAAGTAAACGGCCTGGAGTTGCTACAACAACCTGTGCACCTTTTAACTGCTGGATTTGTTTACCAAATGGCATACCACCCATAATTGCAGCAATACGAACACCTTTCATGTGACGTACAAATGCGATCGCGTCTTGGCATACTTGTTGTGCCAATTCACGAGTTGGTGAAATCACCAGAATAGTTGGTTGAGTCACCGCTTTCATACGTTCTTTAAATGGTACGAAAGTATCTTGGTTAGCAAGTGCGTTCAAAGTTGGGAGAAGGAACGCAGCGGTTTTACCCGAACCTGTCTGGCTAGATACTAAGAGGTCTTTACCTTCTAGTGCAGCAGGGATAGATTGTTCTTGTACAGGAGTCGGAGTAGTAAAACCTAAGCCTTGAAGGGCTTGTTGTAACGATTCATGCAAAGAAAATTCAGCAAAAGTTTTGCTCATAGAGTATTCCACCCGGAAATTGGGTGCTCCATTAAAAATAAAGTCAAATGGACATCGACAAAAAGCGGTACAGCAATTAAACGCTGAAAAGAGATGATTCAGCGGCGATCCGAGTAACGACGATGTGATATAACGCACGCATGATTACGGCATAACCTGAAGGAATCGCTTTAGCGATTGGGGCGCGAGATATCGTCCTCTCTTTGGACCGCACGCGCATACACAATGATAAGAAGAGAAATGTTCAGGTGACGAACAGAAATTAAGTGCGTGCGCAGATTATAGCAGGATTATTCATAAAGTCATCCGCTTTTCAGATTATTTTGTTTAACTGCTAATTTCTCGATCAATTTCTAAGACTTAAACAAGAAAAGAAATGTAATTAATTCTCCGGCTGGTCAATTTTCTTTTTATCAAGGCTGTGAATCATCTAAATATGAAGATATTTATCAGGTAATTATTTTCAAAAAATAAAAAAGGCATCCCGAGAGATACCTTTTTAATATTCGATTTACGGCGTTAAACCCGATTATTTCGCTGCGTCACCCCAAGCAGGAACAACTGCTTGCATAAGAGGTTTCAGCATTTTCATTGAACAAGCCAAAACTTGACCATTTTCCATAGAATCGCTACCACCACGCGCATCAACCACAGTACCGCCCGCTTCTTTCACGATTAACTCGCCTGCTGCAATATCCCAAGGTTTCAAGCCAAGCTCGAAGTAACCATCAAGACGACCAGCAGCGACATAAGCCAGATCCAAGGCAGCTGAACCCCCACGACGGAATTGTGCACCTGCTTCAGTCACATTGAGCAATGCATCAAAATGATTCTTGGCATAAGAGACTACTTCACCATTACGTTTAGTACGGTAAGCATGACCTACTGCCAGAAAAGTATTGTTCAGACTGTCTTTAACATTTACACGGATACGGCGCTGGTTCAGCATCGCACCACGACCACGGCTCGCAGAGAATAGCTCATCTTTCACAGGGTCATAAATAACACCGTGCTGAGTTACACCTTTGTGCTGAACTGCGATAGAGATACAGAAATGCGGAAAACCGTTGATAAAGTTTAGTGTGCCATCAAGTGGATCGATCACCCAACACCAATCAGCGTCGTGACCTTTACCTTCTTGCAGACCAAATTCTTCACCAAGGAAACTATGATTTTTATAGCTTTTACGTAGAGTATCGATGGTCAACTGTTCCAGATAACGATCTACACGCGTTACCGGACCATCAATGTCTTTTTCTTCGACTTGCAGATCGAGTTTATGACGATTTTGATGCGCTTTTAAAAGCTCTTGACCAACTAATTGAGCCGCACGCGCAGCCATCACCACCATAGGTTCCATTGAACACCCACTACAAATTTGAAGATACTGATAAAGAATAATGCATAAAAGCCCGCATATTTTAGCAAATATCCGGGCTTTTTGGGAAAAAATGTGTCGAAACTTTTTAAGAGTTTATAACAGGACGCTTTGACCTAGCTTTGACCAAGCTTCATTGATTGATTTTTCAATGCCTTGGCTATCAAGTCCTGCCTGTTGCAACATTTGACTATGTGTTGCTTGTGCCATAAAGCTATCCGCTAAACCTAGATTCAGGATTGGTTTAACAATTTGAGCTTCAGCCAGATACTCATTCACTGCACTTCCTGCGCCGCCCATGACTGCATGTTCTTCAACAGTAACAAACAGGCTGGTTGAATGGGCCAGTTGGTTTAACATTTTGGTATCCAGTGGTTTGATGAAACGCATATTTACCACGCGTACACCCACATCATGCTTGCTGGCAAATACTTGAGCAGCTTCAACTGCAGCTTGAACTCGACTACCGAATGCTAGAATCGAAACATATTCATCATATTGTTCGTTCAGACTGAGCAATAATTCTGCCTGACCGATCTGCATCTCGGTCATGGTTTTTTGGATTTCCACACCCAGTCCATTCCCGCGAGGATAACGCACTGCTGCCGGACCATGATACAGATAAGCCGTATGCAACATTTGACGGCACTCATTCTCATCTTTTGGTGCCATGATCACCAGATTCGGAATGGTACGCATATAGGCATAATCATAGGCACCGGCATGCGTTGGACCATCTTCACCAACCAGACCGGCACGGTCGATCCCAAACGTCACATCCAGATTTTGCAGTGCCACGTCATGGACCAACTGGTCATATCCACGTTGCAGGAAAGTTGAATAGATTGCGACGACCGGTTTTAGACCTTCACAAGCCATACCTGCTGCCAGCGTCACTGCATGCTGTTCAGCAATGGCCACATCAAAGAAACGTTCAGGATATTCTTTGGCAAACTGCACCATGCCCGAGCCTTCACACATTGCCGGAGTAATCGCCAATAGACGTTTATCCTGTGCTGCTTCATCACATAACCATTGTCCAAATACATCTGAATATTTGGGTGCTGGATTAGGGGCTGCAACTGCATTGAGTTTGCTAATCGCGTGGTATTTAATCTGATCACATTCTGCTGGCGCAAAGCCCTTACCTTTTTTGGTATAGATGTGGATCAGACGTGGGCCTTTACGTTTTTTCAAGGCTTTAAAAACGTGTACCAGCTGTTTAACATCATGGCCATCATAAGGACCAAAATAATCAAAACCAATGGCTTTAAACAGGTTATCTGCGGCATCAGTTGCAGCTTGATGTAAACGCGAGTTATACAGCCATTCCGGGTGCGGCTGTACATAAGCCTCACCATCTTCAGTTACGTTGACGAATTCGCCACGTTCCCAGATTGCAGCGAGATGCTTGGCAAAACCGCCAGTACTACATGAAATCGACATATCATTGTCGTTCAGAACCACCATCAGGTCAGCCTGATGTGCCACAGCATCATTCATAGCTTCAAAAGCCATACCTGCGGTCATGGCCCCATCACCAATGATTGATACGACTTCACACGGATTGTTCTGATAACGGCGTGCCAAAGCCATGCCGAGGCCAGCAGAAATTGCGGTAGATGAATGCCCTACCCCAAAAGTATCAAATTCGGATTCTTCACGTGCCGGAAATGCAGCCAGACCATCTTTTGCACGGATTGTAGTGAGCTGTTCACGACGTCCGGTTAACGCCTTATGCGGATAAGCCTGATGACCCACATCCCAGATCAGGCGATCATGTGGCGTATTAAAGCAGTAATGTAAAGCGACAGTAAGCTCAATCACACCCAGATTGGCCCCAAAGTGTCCACCACTCTGACCCGCAGCATACAAAATGAATTGACGTAACTCATCCGCCACTTGTGTGAGCTGGCTTTGCTCGAGTGCACGCAGTTGCTCAGGATGATCGATCGCATCAAGCAACGGTGTTACAGGGCGTTGAGTTGGTATTTCTGTATACAGCATATATGGCAAAGCCTTCTAAAGCCTGGCAAAATCTTAAGCTAGGTCAATGGGGGAATAACCGATCATATAGTTGAATTGTAGCAGCTTCAATTCAGCTACGCTTCTAGCGATGCAATATTAAACAGCGATCTCGTCGGGATGAAAAATTTGCAGGCTACGATTATCCTGAATAATCTTACTATTTATCAACTATTATCGTTCGCTTTCTACAAAAAAGAAAATGTTCTTCATAAATTCAGCTGAGCAATTCTACTAATGTTTAAGCATTACGCTATACTTTAACTACTTTATTAGGATTTTACGGGTTCAGCTGTGCCTATCGAATTTGTCGCAACTTCAAGATTACCGACCGCTCATGGTGAATTTAAAATTACTGTTTTTCAAGACCCTAAGACTGGCGAAGAACATGTCGCACTCTCCAAAGGCCTCGAAGAACCAAGTGATGAACCTGTGCTGGTGCGTGTACATTCTGAATGTTTAACCGGTGATGCCTTTGCTTCATTAAAATGCGACTGTGGCCCTCAACTCCAGGCAACACAAAAACTGATTAATGAAGTGGGTCGCGGTGTCATTCTTTATTTACGTCAGGAAGGACGCGGAATTGGCCTGACCAATAAAATCCGTGCATACGCCTTGCAAGACCAGGGACATGATACGGTCGATGCCAATCTGATGCTGAATTTACCTGCAGATGCACGTCAATATGATATGTGCAGCATCATGCTGGATCACCTAGGTGTAAAAGCCGTCCGCCTGATCACCAATAACCCTTTAAAAATTGATGCACTGAAAGAGCAAGGTATTAATGTAGTGGACCGTGTACCACTCACTGTGGGCTTAAATCCCTTCAATGAGCAATATCTCAAAACCAAGCATGAGCGTATGGCGCATATGTATCAGAAGGAAGATTTTTAAAAGAATCTCCCCCTGCCCCCTCTTTTTCAAAGAGGGGAAATTTCCTTTTATATAAGTATAGGGAAGCCTCCCTTTTTTAAAGGGAAGTTTGGAGGGATTTATAAGATCCTAAGAGGGATTCTTAAATCGTCATCGAGAAAATCCGGTTCTCTGGCATACGACGCTTTAAACGTAAATCAAAAGCCATGCAAATATTGCGTACAAATGGTTTCCCTTTCTCCAAAATCGTGACTGAAGAGTCTTCAATTTTGATCAGCTGATCCTGCTGCATTTCCTCAAGCTGCTTTAGAACTTCATTAATTTCAGCAAACTGCATGTCAGGTTTTGCCCAAGAGGTGGTAAAGCTACACATCAAGTTCAGGATATGTTTGCGAATAATCAGATCTTCCTGAGTCAGGATATGCCCTTTCACCACTGGAATCTGATTCTGCTCTAGCAGTTCATAATATTCTTCAATAGTTTTCACATTCTGCGCAAAGCTATACCAGCTATCACTAATCGAAGAAATTCCGAGTCCGATCATCACCTGAGTTTTAGATGCGGTATAACCCATAAAATTGCGGTGCAAAGTTCCAGACTGAAAGGACTGGTACATGCTGTCTTTTTCTAGCGCAAAATGATCCATACCAATTTCATGATAACCATGCGCCAAGAGCTTTTTCTTACCCTCTTCATAGCACTGACGCTTGATCTCATCTTTGGGTACATCAGCATCTTTAAAACCGCGCTGGCCATTCCCTTTAATCCAAGGCACATGTGCATAGCTATATAAAGCCAGACGGTCTGGTAATAGGGAATTGGTCTGATCAATGGTATTTAAGACATCCTCCAGGCTTTGAAATGGCAGACCAAAAACCAGATCATGCGAAATCGATTCATAACCAATTTCTCTTGCCCATTCAGTCACCTGTTTAACATTTCCATAAGGTTGAATCCGGTGAATGGCATTTTGTACAGTTTCATTATAATCCTGCACGCCATAACTCACCCGACGAAAGCCCAGGTCATACAAGCCTTGCAAATGCTCACGCGTGGTATTGTTTGGGTGACCTTCGAAGCTGAATTCATGTTCTGCTGCAATCTCGGCTTTGGACAAAATACCTTGAATGAGCTGGGTTAAATGTTCAATTGAAAAGAACGTTGGTGTCCCACCGCCAAGATGAATTTCTTTGATGATGGGTTTTTCTTCTAATAACTCATAATACAGCTCCCATTCTTTCAGCACAGCTTGTATATAGGGCTGCTCGACTTCATGACGTTTGGTCACCCGTTTGTGACAGCCACAAAAGGTGCATAAACTTTCACAAAATGGCAGATGGATATACAGGCTAATGCCTTCAGTCGCATTCGACTCCTGAAAAGAACGTTTTAGTGTCTGCTTCCAGAGCTCTAGTGAAAATCCTGAGTCTTCCCAATAAGGAACGGTTGGATAACTGGTGTAGCGGGGACCGGGGACATTATATTTTTGAATGAGAGAATTTGCCTGCACAGTCATGAATGCCTACCACCTTATCAGTCAGGTTAATGCGCTGCATAGAGCGCTGTTGAGGTTATTGTGCGGAGCTCAAAAAAAGAATTCAACCTAGTAGTCTGGTCGGATTTGAGCTGAAGCAAATTGCTCTAAAACATTAGGTTGAATGTTGTTACAGATGGTGAGCATCCAGAAAAACACCTTAATTTTTAGGCCATTTTATGCTTTGATGTTATCAGTCTTTTTATTTCCCTATGAGGGTTCTGATGCAGCATCCCACCTCTGCAGATATTCAACGCGTTCGCGATTTTCTCCTCGACCTGCAAGCCCGGATTTGTGCCGCGCTGGAACAGCAGGAACGTGCCGGTGGCGGCACAGCTGAATTCGTAATTGATGACTGGGAACGCCCTGAAGGTGGCGGTGGCCGTTCACGCGTACTGCAAAATGGTACGGTAATTGAAAAAGGCGGTGTGATGTTCTCTCACATCAATATTTCCAAACTGCCCGCTTCTGCCACCGAACGCCATCCGAATATAGCAGGAGCTAAAGCCCAAGCCATGGGTGTATCGTTAGTCATCCATCCTAAAAATCCGAATGTCCCGACCTCACATGCCAATGTACGTTTATTTGTAGCGGAAAAAGAAGGTCAGGATCCGATCTGGTGGTTTGGTGGCGGTTTTGACCTCACCCCTTTCTATCCAAATGATGAAGATGTGCTGTCATGGCACCAGACCGCGCATGATCTCTGTGCGCCTTTTGGCGAAGAGGTTTATCCAGAACATAAAAAATGGTGTGATGATTATTTCTATCTAAAACACCGTGATGAGCAGCGCGGTGTCGGTGGCCTATTCTTTGATGACCTGAATCAATGGGATTTTGAAACCTGTTTTCAGTATATACAGGCTGTAGGTAATGGTTATCTCGAAGCAATTCTGCCAATTTTCCAGCGTAACCAAGACAAGTCTTATACTGAAGCACAACGTGATTTCCAGCTGTACCGTCGTGGCCGTTATGTGGAATACAATCTGGTATATGACCGTGGCACACTGTTTGGCCTGCAGACGGGTGGCCGGATTGAATCGATTCTAGTGAGCCTGCCGCCTCTTACCGGCTGGTTATACCGCCCGGAATGGGCTGAAGGATCACCAGAAAAACGCTTGACCGATTACTACCTTAAACCGCATGACTGGTTAACAGAATTAAAAACTAAATAAAGCAATCAAAATATTTAAATACAAATTGCCCTCAGATCGAGGGCTTTTTTAATGGATAAATCCTCTATACTGCAACTCAGAAAGATATTTCAGGATCTACTCCTAGATCTCGACTCTGATAAAGATAAATTCTGCTAGGTAAAAATAACAATGTTTAAGCTTCACCTTAATCCTGCTACATTGGCCTTTTGGCTATTTCTGGCGCTTGGTATTAGTGCGATTAGTACCGCTGTCATCAGTCATAACCTGATTCTAGATGTAGTTGCCATTTTTGTGAGTGTCCTCACGATTGCCGGAACCCTCTTTAGTATGGCCTTGCTTTTTGTCGAACATATTATTGAAATCTGTAGTTCCTAAACCTTTAAACTCCAGCCTGCTTTTCACTGCTGACAGGCTTTAGCCCTCCTGCATTTTCACGTATATTAATGGCCATTTCCGCACATGGACATGGTGAAATGAGCAAGCAATTTGCCGTTATTGGCAACCCCATCGAACAATCACGCTCTCCTGAACTACATCAGGCTTTCGCTGCTAAAACCGGGGTCGATCTGACCTATACCAAACGCCTTGCCCCACTGGATGGTTTCACAGCCAATATCCAGGAATTTTTTGCTCAGGGCGGTATTGGCATGAATGTGACTGTGCCCTTCAAAGAACAGGCCTTTGCCCAATGCCAGGTCCTTACCGAACGTGCCAAAATCGCCAAAGCCGTGAATACCCTATGGATGAAAGATGGCATTCTGCATGGTGACAATACTGACGGACAAGGCTTAGTAGAGGCTATTCGTGCTCTTGACTGGACTCTGGAAAATACCGATATCCTGATTATTGGTGCTGGTGGCGCGACCCGCGGTGTTATCTATCCATTGGTACAGGCCGGTGTGAAGAAGATTGTTATTGCTAACCGTACTTTGTCACGTGCAGAACAACTGGTTGCCGATCTAAAAGACGCTGTTCCACAAGCAGAACTGCAAGCCATTGCCTTAACTGATTTAGCCGGTGAGTTTGATATTGTAATTAATGCGACTTCTGCCAGTCTTAGTGGTGATGCGCTGGTACTAGCTGAAGCTCTACAGTTTAAACATGCCTATGAAATGGCCTATGGCAAACCGTCCACTTTTCTGGATCAAGCTCAAGCCCGTGGCGTCCCTACTTCTGAGGGTTTCGGCATGCTGGTCGGTCAGGCTATTGAATCTTTTTATATCTGGAACGGGGTAAAACCTGAGCTGAAAGATTTTCTTTAATTCTGAATATTTTTGAGGTGAACGGGTTAGTCATTAATTCGTTCACTCTTTTCCTTTCATTAAAAACAATAAAAATTAAATTGGATTTAATGACATGATTTATCCAATGATTAGACCCTAACATTCGTGTACAATTCATACAAAAACACCCCTAGACAATCTCCCTAAATATTGATTAAAGTCCAGACAGATAAGCGTTTTTAAATACAAGTGTCTTATTTAAAGATGGAGATTTCCTTTATTTAATCTTTAAACTTGTCTGATCTTCTCGATTCGCTTTTCTGACATTTTTATTTGTTGTCTTTATCAATGTTTTTTTATCCCCAATGTGAATAATCATAGAATCGATACAAATAATCCAAAACTATTTTAATCAGGATTAAACGCATGCCAGCATATAAAGCTCCTTTACGTGATATTCGCTTCTTAATGAATGAAGTGCTTGATTACCCTGCACATTACCAAGAACTGTCAAATGGCGAATATGCCGATGCAGATACGGTAGACATGATCCTAGAAGGTGCGGCAGATTTCTGTGAAAATGTACTTTCTCCGCTGAACCAGACTGGCGATGCAGAAGGCTGTCACTTTGAAAATGGCGAAGTACGCACACCGAAAGGCTTCAAGGAAGCTTATGATCAGTTCGTGCAAGGTGGCTGGCAAGGTCTGTCTTATCCTGAAGAATTTGGCGGTCAAAATCTGCCGATGTCTTTAAACCTGATCAAATCAGAAATGATGGGTACGGCAAACTGGTCTTTCCAGATGTATCCAGGTTTGAGCGTGGGTTGTATCAATACCATCATCCAGTATGGTACTGATGAACAGAAAAATACCTATTTACCGCATCTGGTTGCAGGTACCTGGTCAGGAACCATGTGCCTGACTGAGCCACAATGCGGTACCGATCTGGGTCAGGTAAAAACTAAAGCAGAACCACAAGCTGATGGTACTTATGCGATTTCTGGTACTAAAATCTTCATTTCTGCTGGTGAACACGATTTAACTGAAAACATCGTACACATCGTTTTAGCACGTCTTCCAGATGCACCACAAGGCACCAAAGGCATTTCCCTGTTTATCGTACCGAAATTCATTGCCACTGAAGATGGCGGCATCGGTGAACGTAATGCCGTGAACTGTGGTTCGATTGAACACAAGATGGGGATCCGTGCCTCTGCAACCGCTGTACTGAACTTTGATAATGCAGTGGGTTATTTAATTGGCGAGCCAAACAAAGGCTTGCATGCCATGTTTACCTTCATGAATACCGCGCGTATTGGTACCGCAATTCAAGGTATCTGTCATGCAGAATTATCGTTCCAGGGTGTATTGCCATATGCCAAAGAACGTATGTCGATGCGTGCCCTGTCTGGTAAAAAAGATCCGGAAAAAGTGGCGGATGCGATCATCCACCATGCCGATGTGCGCCGTATGCTGTTGACCCAGAAAGCGATTGCTGAAGGTGGTCGTGCCATGATCTATCATGCAGCAAAAATCGCAGATAACATGAATGATGCCCTGCTGCGTGGTGATACTGCTGAATTTGAACAGCAGGATGATCACTTAGGTTTCTATACCCCTATTCTGAAAGGCTTCCTGACTGAAATGGGTTATGAAGCAGCGAACCACGGTATGCAAGTATTTGGTGGTCATGGTTACATCAAAGAATGGGGCATGGAGCAAATCGTTCGTGACTCACGTATCTCTACCCTGTACGAAGGAACGACTGGCGTTCAGGCACTTGACCTGATTGGTCGTAAGGTCCTGCTAACCTCTAAAGGTAAAGTGATTCGTGATTACACCGCTGAAATTCTGAAATTCTGTGGACAGCATGCACGCAATAAATACATGCGCCGTTTTGCCTGGGACCTGACCAAGCTATGTGCACAGTGGAATGCGTTAACTGTACGTATCATGCTGGCAGCACGTAAAGACCGTGACATCGTATCCTCTGCTTCTGTGGACTTCCTGATGTTCTCAGGCTATGTAATGATGGCTTACTTCTGGGCACAACAAGCTGCAGTGGCTTCAGCGAAATTGGTTGCTAGTGATGGTGCAGAAGTTCCAGAGTTCTACAAAGCGAAAATTAAAACTGCTGATTTCTACTTTGAGCGTTTATTGCCACGTGCCCAAGGCCATGCTGAAGCAATGGTGAATCCATCCAAAACCATGACTTCACTGGCAGCAGAACACTTCAGTTTTGATTACTAAGTCAAAAGTTTAGGTTTTAGCTTTAAAAAGAGCGCTACGGCGCTCTTTTTCATATGTCAAAATGATGACTGGATACAAAGAAAAATCTGCTGCGTACACAAACTACACAAATTTATATCTATAATTTTCAGACGTCTATTAAATAATCCATATAATTTACTTGAATATCTATAAATACAGGGTATGATGGCGATAACTAGAAAAATTCTTGTTTTGGTTAGTCTTCTTTTAAGTATCGCAGTTTTAGTCATAAACCTTCGTTTTAAAGATCAATAAGCTCCATCCTTTTTATTTTTCAAAGTTACAGCTAGTCATCTGAAATTTTGACTATAAATCCATAAGATTCAATAGGTTATATTATGTCTAACACAGTTACCGGTACAGTAAAGTGGTTCAACGAAACTAAAGGTTTTGGCTTCATTCAACAAGACAATGGTCCAGACGTTTTCGCTCACTTCAGCGAAATCCAAGGTTCAGGTTTCAAAACTTTAGCTGAAGGCCAAAAGGTTTCTTTCAGCGTAGCTCAAGGCCAAAAAGGTCCTACAGCGACTAACATCACTGCAATCTAATATTGCGAAGATGAAAAAAAGCACTCATTAGAGTGCTTTTTTTGTAACTTAAATTGACTAATTTTAGTTTCCAGATCAATTAATTAAATTTAAAAGATAATTAAATATTATATTCGCTTTTCATTCATCATCTTGTCCTAAATTTCTTCATCTGATTTCACTCACGTTAAAACATGAAGAAACGGAGAAGAATTTTGATGATTTTAAAATCAAAAATTGCCCATAAAATATAGAATTTTTAATAAAATTTATTATTTATTAATTACTTAAATACAAACTTGAAAGAAATTCTGAAATTTACAAAAGTGTTGTCTATGGCTCCATCTTCCCTACATCGCTGACTCCTATGATGAACTCATTGAATAAATATGAGTATGATCACGAAAAAATTAGTTTCTTCTTTAATGATTGGCTTGATTGCAACAACAGCTACCATGTCTGCAATGGCGGCGCCTGGACCGGATCATCGTCATCCAACCCCATCAGCGCATCATTTTGATAAGAAACCAATGCCGCATAGAGGTGGTTTCCATAAAGCACCTCCTAAAGCGCATTTTAACCAGCATGATCGTCATGATAACTTTGGCAAAAAAGACCATAAAGGCTTCTTCAACAAAAATCATCACAATGGCCCGCATCACACATTGCCACCTAAGTATCGTTAATCTGAATGGTTTAAATGCATAGTGAAGAGAGAAGAAAAGCCCGATGTAACTCATCGGGCTTTTTCTTTTTAAACTTGATTAATTATTCGGATAGATTAGGCAATTAAAGAAATTCTTCCAGCACAGAGTTTAAAAAGATGTGACCTTGCTCAGTACATGCCAGACGTTCTGTATCTTCTACCATCAGTTGACGTTGACGCAGTGAAGTCAATAATTCACTCAGTGTATCCAGACTATAGCCTGTTCGCTCAAGATAAAGCTTCGCTTCCACACCATCATTTAAACGTAAGGCATTCATCATAAATTCAAACGGCATATCTGCCGCTTCGATGCGCTTAAACTGCAAATGTTCGGCTGGCACTTTGGCTAAATAGTCTTTAGGCAAACGGGTTTTCTGGAAACGGTAAACACCATCCGGTTGAGTCACTTTGCCATGCGCCCCTGCTCCAATGGCCAGATAATCACCAAATTGCCAGTAATTCAGATTATGTGCCGAGGGTAATTCTTTACGCCAAGCAGAGACTTCATAATTGATAAAGCCATTGGCTTTTAAATAAGCCTCGCCCTGTTCCTGAATCTCTTCTAGTACTTCATCGACCGGTAAAATCGGCTGAGTACGGAAAAATACGGTATTTGGCTCAATGGTTAACTGATACCAAGAAATATGCGTAGCACCATTCTCGACCGCCAGTTTCAGGTCATTGAGTGCCTGCTCCAGTGTCTGTTCAGGCAAGCCATGCATCAAGTCGACATTAATCCGCTGAAATCCTGCGTCACGCGCCAAGCCAATCGCCGAGATCGCATCTTCATTGCTATGAATTCGGCCCAGCTTTTTCAGATGCTCGGTATTAAAACTTTGCACGCCTATCGAAAGACGATTAATGCCAGCTGCTAAATAGCCAGCAAATGGGTCATGTTCCACTGTACCTGGATTGGCTTCCAGTGTGATTTCACAATTCTCTTCAAAAGGAATCAGTGCTTTTAGTTCTGTAAATAACCACTGATAACCTGCAGCAGAGATCAGTGACGGCGTTCCCCCACCGATAAATACACTATGAATCGAACGACCTTGGGCAAAATCAACCTGAGTTTTAAAGTCCTCTACCAGCGCATGCAGATATTCCCGTTCCAGGTCCAAAGAGAGTTTTCCATCAGGTACGGTATGCGAATTAAAGTCACAATACGGACATTTACGTACACACCACGGCATATGGATATACAGGGATAAGGGAATAAGTGCAGGATTCAATTCAGCCAAAGAACTACTCAAAAACAACTACAAGATCTAGCGTAATTTTAACATGACTCGGCAACAACACTGCTAAAATTAAAATCGCCATCGCCTAATGCCTAAAAATTTAAATAGAATTAGATAGTTAAAATTATGAAAATATCTTCCCAGCTCCTCATTTTACTGCCTTTGGTCTTTGCAATCGGGGTCTTGCTGACCTTACAGACGGCTATTAATACCCAATTAAAAGAATATTTATATTCTCCTATTCAAGCTGCATTTTTTTCCTTTTTGATTGGTACAATAGTACTTGCCGGCATCGTGCTGTTTCAGTCACATCCCAAACCAGGCTTACAGGAGCTGATTGCAGTTCCCTGGTATCTCTGGTTAGGTGGATTTTTAGGTGTTTATGCGATCAGCATGAGCATTTATGCTGCACCTAAAATGGGCTTCCTGACACTGACTGGAATGATTATTTTTGGTCAGATGGTGATGTCCATGATCGTCGATCAGTTTGGTCTGCTGGGCAATGAAAAAATGCCGGTGAACTGGCAACGTCTTTTAGGTGGCGTGGTGATTTTTATTGGTGTGCTTCTCACTTTACAACGCTAAACCTTATCTCTAAGCACATGATCACTAATGAGTAATTTTTGTGTCTAATGTTTTGACAGCCACAACCCGTCGTTATGAATTAAAACAGCTGTTCCATCTGATGTTACCCATTCTGGTCACACAATTTTCCCAGGCAGGTTTGGGCCTGATTGATACCATTATGGCCGGACGTCTCTCACCGACTGACCTGGCAGCGATTGCAGTTGGTGTCGGGCTATGGATTCCAGTCATGCTGCTTTTTAGCGGTATCATGATCGCCACTACACCTTTAGTGGCGGAAGCCAAAGGCGCACGTACGCCTGAAAAAATCGCTACAATTGCGCGGCAATCATTATGGGTCGCATTCATCCTGGGGGTGATTGCCGGTCTGGTTTTACAAGTTTTGCCCCTCACTTTACCTTTACTAGGTGTCCCAGAAAGCCTGCAACCTAAAGCTGGCCTGTTCCTGCATGCGATCGGTTTTGGTATGCCTGCTGTGACTATGTATGCGGCTTTACGCGGCTATTCTGAGGCCATTGGTTACCCGCGTCCGGTCACTGCCATTAGCCTCATGGCGCTACTGCTTCTGGTTCCATTAAACTTCATTTTTATGTATGGAGTTGGCCCTATTCCTGCACTGGGCAGTGCCGGTTGTGGTTTTGCTACAGCAATTCTGCAATGGCTCATGTTAATGAGTCTGGCACTGTATATTTTTAAAAATCGGGTCTATCAAAGCAGTCAGCCATTTAGTCACTGGGAAAAGCTGAACGGATATTGGCTGAAACGGATTTTAAAGCTGGGCTTTCCGATCGGACTGGCAATTTTCTTTGAAGTCAGTATTTTTAGTACCGCAGCGATTGTCTTGAGTCCACTAGGTGAAACCATTGTGGCCGCTCACCAGATTGCTATTTCCGTTACCTCACAATTATTCATGATTCCGATGTCTCTGGCCATTGCGCTGACCATTCGGGTGGGAACTTACTATGGTGAACAGAATTGGGATGCCATGCATAGAGTACAAGGTTTAGGTCTGATGACCGCGACGATTCTAGCTCTGCTGATCATGCTGATGCTTTGGGTGTTCCGTAGTGAAATCGTAGCGCTCTATACTTCTGACCCGATGGTGACCCAGATCGCGCTTTATCTGGTGCTCTTTGCAGTGGCCTATCAGCTGATGGATGCCTGGCAGATCAGTGCTGCAGGCTGCTTACGCGGTATGCAGGATACCAAAGGCCCAATGTGGATTACCATGATTGCCTATTGGGTGATTGCCTTCCCGGTGGGGGTTTATTTGTCCCGTTTTAGAGATATGGGGGCGGCAGGCGTCTGGGTCGGTCTGATTGTCGGTCTGAGCGTGGCCTGTGTTTTATTGCTGGCACGGCTTTATGGCAATAACAAACGTTTAAGCCAGCGTGCCTAATCCTCTTATTATTTAAAAAGATGCATTGAATTACTGATTTAATGCATCTTTTAATCCCTGTGGAATCTCGGACTCATCTGACACTTCCTTAATCACCACTTGCCCGACAATGACATCTGTTCCATTAAAGGTCATGGTCGGTGCACCATAAAGTTCATAGCCTTCATTGAGTGCCTTGGTCACACGGGCACAAAAATTCACATCATCTTTGCCAGTAAAATATCGATAGACTTTCATTGAAATTTCTTGATCTTGAGGTGCCATTATTTTAAGCCTTTCATCATGGAAAGGAACTTAAAAATCGTGCTTTGCTCTCTTCAGAATAATTAAATAATTGATTCAAAAACTGCCGTACAGACGACAAAATGGTTTAAAAATTGCATAAATCAAGTGAACAATATCAAGCAAATATGAACACTTTGAGAAGCTTTGCAACATAACATCTACAATTAAATATAGGCAATTTATAGTTTGTCACCTATGATCAAATACACCCATAAAAATGGTGATTTTGAGGAATCTCGCATGGCAAAAACGGCTCGAACGCCTGGTCGCCGCTTTATGAAATTGGCTGGAATGACCGCAAGTATTGCAAGTAAAACCCTATCCAATTCGATTAAAAATTTAACTGCGGATGAAGAGCAGAAAAATGCTGCACGCAGTAAATTATTTCAGGATATTGGAGTACAGATTGCTGATACCTTGGGGGAAATGAAAGGTGCGGTGATGAAAGTCGGCCAGATTGCCTCGCAATATAAAGATATTTTTCCGCCTGAAGTTGCTCGAGCCATTTCCAAATTGCAGCGTCAGGCTCCACCGATGCCATTTAAAGAGATTCAATCACAGGTCGAAAAAGAATTGGGCAAGTCTTTGCAGGATCTATTCCAGCAGTTTGATGAGCAGCCTTTTGCCGCAGCCTCGATCGGACAGGTACATAAAGCGACTCTACCCGATGGCCAGCAGGTTGTGGTCAAAGTGCAATATCCAGGAGTGGAAGAAGCCTGTGAAAGTGACCTGAAACAGGTTCGTCTCGCTTTGCGTTTGATGGGTGTACTGAAAATTGACCGCAAATTGCAGGATCAGCTATTTAAGGAAATCCAGCATAGTCTGGACAATGAACTCAATTATGAAATTGAGGCTCAGAATCTGGAAGTGGCGCGTGCCTTTCATGAATCGCTCGATCATCAAATTGTGATTCCGAAAGTATTTAGTGAATATTCTTCCCGCCATATTCTGACCCTAAGCTTGGAACAGGGTGAGAGTATGGAAACGGCCAGCCAATGGCCGCTAGAAACCCGTAATGCCCTAGGCCGTCGTTTATTCCGTGCGATTGGTCAGGAAATTTTCTATCTGAAACGTTTCCACTGTGATCCGCATCCAGGGAATTTCGCCTTCCGTGAAGATGGCTCGGTGATTATTTACGATTACGGCGGTGTTAAAACCCTTTCTACTGAGATCATTACTCATTTCAAGGAATTGATCCATGCAGCTCGTGACAAGGATATTTCGACCATTGAACAGCAACTAGATGCCCTGCATACCCTGACAGAGACCGGAAAATTCCCGGCCGATCTGTATGAGCAATGGCTAGAAGTACTGATGCGTCCTTTAACTACCAATTATGATTTTGCTGAAAACTCAGCACATCATGATGGAATGGAATTGCTCAAACCTTCTCTGAAATATTGGGATGTATTCAAACCTTCGCCAGATACCCTGATGGTAAACCGTACTATTTCCGGACAATACTGGAACCTGATTCATTTGAAAGTACATGATGATTTGAGTGATGTATTTGAGGAAATTGTGCCAAGTCGCAGTTAGGTTACAGTAATAAGCTTACAAGCTGTAACCCTACTTCACTTGAAATATCAAATGTTACATTATAACATTACTCTTAAATTACAAGAGGAATATTACGATGCGTCCAGACATTCATCCCGAATATCGAGAAGTTTTATTTCATGACACTAATGCTGATGCCTACTTCGTGATTGGCAGCACCATGACTTCTAGCCAGACCAAGGAATATGAAGGTAAAACCTATCCTTATGTCACCCTGGATATTTCGAGTGCTTCACATCCGTTTTATACCGGTGAGCAACGTCAAACCAGTAATGAAGGTCGCGTAGCGAGCTTTAACAAACGTTTTGCCCGTTTTAAACGTGGTTAAACTTAAAACCTCCGATTTTTTTCTCTCAATTTAAATCGTGGTTTATGTCAGGAAATTACCTCCAATTTCCTGACTTTTTTATGCCTGCGCTAAAGCCAGCTGGGTTAAATAGAAGCCCACACCCAGCATAAATACTCCAACAATCACACTAGAGATCACATAACTTAGGGCAATCGTGACTGCACCCTGCTTAAGCAGCTGAAAAGTTTCTAGACCAAAACTGGAAAAAGTCGTAAAGCCGCCCAAGATGCCTACCATCAAAAATAGCCGCGCTTCAGTTTGCAGGAAACTGTATTTCTGGCTAAAGGCAAAGAAAATCCCGGCACACAGGCAACCTATAATATTGATCCACCAGGTCGGCCATGGAAATAGCATCTGTGGCTTGGCAATCAACATTCCTGTTCCATAACGCAGTGTTGCCCCGATCGCGCCGCCCATTGCCACCAAAAGCCAGTTCATGTCTACTCCGTCTTTATTCGATCTTAAATCTTTCGTCAGCCACCATGTGGGACGAGAATAATGAATAACATCATGCACCTAAAATTGCAGAATGAACATGGATCTTTGCCAAAAAATTGGTATATTCGACGCCATTTAAATTGATTTAAGTCTAGAAGGAATCCACATGGCTCAGGAATTACTGGCTCAATTGGCTGCGGGCGAAGCTAAATTTGCAGATGTGATTGCATATATCGATGCGCGCTATGCTCATACACCCACTGCTTTTAAAAATGGTCAACAGGCTAATGCTGCCACTGAAAACCAAGGCAGTGCCAAAGTATTTTCATTTGCCAAATTGAATGGCCTAGATCAGGCACAAACCTTGAGCCTGTTTGCAGAACACTATGCGGCTGTACTGGCTACACCAGAAGCAACGGATCACCAGAATATCCGCCAGTTCATGCAAAATGGCTGGGATGGCATTGCCTTTGAAGGTGAAGCTCTAGCTGCCAAATAAGCATGTCTTTAATATAAAAAACCGCCTATTTCTGGCGGTTTTTTATATCAAAATAACAGAACAAGATGACATTCATATTTAAGATTAAATTTTTTTTGAAGAAGTAGTTCAATTTAAAAATGAAAAACTCTGAGGCTAAAAATAAATTAAATATCAAGAAAGCCAAGCCACTCAGAAGCATTCCAAACGCCCCTTTCAGAAAGCTCTAAGTTTTCCAGTTTTAACCTTTACCTACTTTCTCAATCCACTTGATTGAGCTGACCCGAAACACTTCACAAGCACCATCACCAGTATCGGTTGGGGTTAAGGAAGATTTCCAGACGAGATCTTTATCACGCACTTCCACCAGCTCACCTTGTAAACGCACCAGATCACCACGTTTCACCTGTTTAATTGCTTTGGCAATTTGTGGATTGGCAGGAATGATGTGCATATTGAATACCATCTGTTTGGCCTGTTCAATGGGCACTGGCACGCGATCCATTTTCCAGTTCAGATAACGGTTATACTGATTGACCGTAATGTGGCGGGCAATTTCAGGTTGCGCAAACAGACCCCAACTCACCGCATAATCGATCGGAGAGAACTTGGCCTGCTCGTCGTCGGTATAAATTTTTGATCCCAAAATACGGAAATCACCTTTAAACGGCTGCAAGACTGAAATGGATTGGTCTTTGGCCATCGGTGGCAGTCCTTTGGCAACATTATGGTCTACAGAAGTGTGACCATAAAGCGGTAGTAAAAGACTGGCCGCCAAAGCATAGTATCGAAGATGTTTGAACATAATTCTGTCTTTATTCCATCAAATCTTTTCAAGAATATCTTGCTTGATAGTACGATTTTTTTAATGAATAAATAGTTGAAATTAGTAACAAGTTGATCAATTTTGGTGAGCAGACAGCTTTAGCTAATCCCATTATTTTCGGTTAATCTAAGCCTGTCTAAGAATCATTTGAATGCGACCATGCTGTATAAATTCTATCAACAACATATTTTTCCGCATCTGCTGAATCAGGTTATGCAGACCCCATTCTTAATGGATTTACGCCGTAAATTATTATTGCCTATTACAGGTGAAGTCCTGGAAATTGGCTTCGATACAGGATTGAATCTGCCTTTTTATCAGGCCGTAGATAAAGTCTATGCGCTGGAACCTAACCCGGACATTTTTAAACTGGCTGAGCAGCGCATCAGTCAAAGCCCTTTTGCAGTCGAACAGATTCAGGCTCGTGCAGAAGCTCTGCCTTTCGCAGAAAATAGTCTGGAAAATATCGTATCAACCTGGACCTTATGCAGTATTCCGGATCTGCATCAAAGTCTGCATGAAATTTACCAGGCTCTGAAGCCAGGCGGCCATTTTCATCTGGTTGAGCATGTATTAAACCGAGAGCATCTCAACATTCAGCGCTTGCAGCACTTACTCACTCCGATTCAGAAGAAAGTGGCAGATGGCTGTCATCTCAACCGGGATATTGAGACTGCTCTTTTAGAGGCCGGGTTTGACCTGGATGAAGTTCATTATATCGATGCCGAAGGTATTCCGAAAATTGGTCAGCGTATGCTGCTGGCACGAGTACATAAACCGCTTTAATCCAGCACTTTTAAATCAGTTATTCTAAACAGACGGCATTGGGCTGATCTTGGATTGCCTATTCCAACCTGAAATTCTTGCTGGCTGGTCGCTGATTTGACCTGTACCCAGTCCCCTTGCAGCCAGATCCGCTGATTTGCTTTTAAACGGCGAACCTTATTGGCAACAACTTCGCTGGCGGCAATCACACTCAGGTTCAGCAAATGAGGTTGAATGTTCGCAGGATTGGCCTGCGCATCTGTAGCGCTCATATTGAAACAACGCCTGTCCTGCTCAAGCTTGAATGGTTTAAATACAGTACTGGATACTTTCGGTGCGGCCAGTAACAGATCAATATTGCTGACATAGGCCAGATCATTAAAGCTTCCCACCACTGGACTGGCTGGATGAATGGTACGCCGCTCAGGCCCATAATACTGTTTAGCCAGTACGCGATATTCAGCCTGATGCGGCTCAATCGATTCTACCTGAAAATTTTTGAGTACTCCGGCCTGCTCCAGATTCGGAATCGCCCGAAAGTATTCCGACCAGATCCATAGTCCAAGCGCAAACAGTGCTGCGGCAATAATCAGTTTATCCATAGTGTAGAGTTGAAGCTTGCTGTCCTTCAGTCTTCAAAATCAATCCGGATGGTTTCAAAACGTACCCGCCCTTCCTGAATGGCTTGAGCAATTGCCATCTGGCCTTTGGTCAGACGTGCACCCCCACTTTTAATATCAATCAACACCACTTCAATATCTTCAGCCAGCCCTTCACCATCACGAAAATCGGTATAACCATCAAAGACCACATAATCCACCGGATCACCTAAAAATTTGGCATCACTAGGCAGATATTGAAACTCTGGCATGATCGGTGCCAACTGCTCGGCCATTTTGCCTTTGAGTACCGCGCGACTGGTATTCACACTGCGTTTTTGTGCAGCGACTAAAGCTTGCTGATGTTCCAGCTCCAGCTCGGCAATATATTGTTCATATTCTGCTTTAATTCGACCATTTCGCGTCTGGCCCAGAATCAGAGTAGTTAAAACCACTCCAATACAGGCACCAATCAGCATAGCCATTCCAATGGGCATTCAATCTTCCTAATCTGCTTTATTTTGCTGCCTACCTTCGACTGAAGTTGAAAGTGTCTGCCATCCAGTAAGCCTGCAAAGAATGATATGCTAGGCGGGAGCAGAATTAAATCATCCAAGGTCATGAAAACAATTTTAGTTGCAAATCAGAAAGGCGGCTGTGGTAAAACCATTACTGCAATTAGCCTGGCAGCTGCCCTGGCACAAAAGGGTTATAGAGTTGCTCTGGCCGATGCGGACAGCCAGAAATCGACCTTGCAATGGTTGAAACATCGCCCAAAAGATGCCGCGCCGATTCAGAGTCTGGACTGGCGAAATGCCAAATCGATTGGGGATGCGCCTAAAAACTTGGAATATGTGATCATCGATGCACCCGGAGCGCTGAATGAAGATCATGCCGAGCAGTTAATCAGTGAAGCAGATGCCATCATTACCCCGCTGCAGCCTTCATTTTTTGATATTGATTCTACGCGCCGTTTTCTCAAGCATTTGCAGGACATTAAACGCATCCGTAAAGGCAAGGTTGAAATTCTGCTCCTCGCCAACCGCACCAAACCTAATGCAGCCAGCAATCAGGACATTCAGCAGTTTTTCAATAAAATTGATCAGCAACCGGTTGCCTGGATTTCTGAACGTGCACCCTATAGCCGGCTGGCCATGCAAGGCCTGTCTATTTTTGACAAACAGCAGAAGATATACCGGGAATTACAGGATCAATGGCAACCTTTATTGAATGCCATTATTGACGATCCAAGCCAATGGTTCTAGTTCTGTTATTTTTGCCTCTTCTTTTTATTCTTAGGAAAATAATCGTACTACTTCCTGTACTATCGTTTTCGATCGCTTTTTTTTCAGTTAATATGCCTGACATGACCTAAAAAAATGAGCTTCTAAATTCAGTGCAACAATACGCGCCCACACTACAAAAAGTCTTATTATTTGGACTGTTTTTCATTCTGATTTTTCTGAGTTTTCACATACTCAAGTATTTCATCATTCCTGTAGTTTGGGCAGCCATTATTGCGTACATGACCTGGCCGTTGTATCAGTCGATCTTAAGAATGAGTGGCAATCGGCCGACACTGAGTGCGACTATTATGATTCTGGGTGTGATTCTGGTGTTTGGTCTACCTTTTATTTTTGCCATTTTTATGCTGCAGCACGAAGGTCGGAACCTGTATTTTGAATTGCAAAAACAGGTATTCTCAGGTCATCTTAGCGTTCCAGATTTTATTCGCGGCCTGCCACTTGTAGGTAAGGAAATTACCCGTACCCTGAATGAGATAAATGCCGATCCAAACAGCATTGCACAAACTATTTCGGTCTGGATTCAGGGTCATCTGAATTACGGTAAAGTTGTACTGAATGAAATCAGTAAAAATGTCTTCAAGCTGTGTTTTGCCGTACTGTCGTTATTCTTCTTCTACCGTGATGGTCATACCATTCTGAATCAGGTGCGTAAAGCCTTTGAGATGGTAGTCGGTCCACGTATTCACCATTATCTGGCGACAATTTCAGATACCACACGTGCGGTGGTCTATGGGGTAGGCTTAACAGCAATTGCCCAGTCTTTGCTGGCAGGTATCAGCTATTTCGTGGCTGGTGTACCGAACCCGATGGTACTGACCATTATCACCTTTATCTTTGCCTTAATTCCTTTTGGCCCTCCCGTTGCTTATGGTGCAGTTTCGCTATGGCTGTTCTCGCAAGGACAAACCATTGAAGCCGTTGGCGTCATGGTCTGGGGTGTCTGTATTGTGAGTACAGCGGACAACGTGATTCGTCCACTGGTCATTTCGGGTGCAACACAGATTCCATTCCTGCTGATTATGTTTGGTGTTTTGGGTGGTATTGCCAGCTTTGGTCTGGTTGGTGTCTTTATTGGACCGGTGATTCTGGCCGTACTACTGGCCATCTGGCGTGAATGGCTGCATGAAAGCAACCTGAACGAACCTTTGATGATGCCTAAAGCCACTATGGCGCATGAGGTTGAACCGAAGAAAAAATTCCATCTGCGCCGTAACAAAACACCGAAATCACCAGACTGACCGGCTTAAACAAATTAAAACATTTAAGTACTGATTTTCCATAGTGCTTTTGGTCTTGCTCTGTTTCAATAGATTCTGAAAAGCAGAATAAAGATCAAGGTGTGATAATTATGTCTTCATTATTTAAACTTACAGCTTTGTGCGCAGTCAGTGCCGCACTTTTTACTGGTTGCGCTTCAACCTCTACTTCGACTGAAAATGTTAAAACCGTGACCCTGAATGCAGTTTCTGCACAGGGCGTCGGTGAATCGATTGGTACCGTATTATTGAGTGACAGCCCGGCTGGCTTGGTGATTCGTACTAATCTGAAACAGCTTCCTGCGGGTGAGCGTGGTTTCCACATTCATGAAAATGGTTCATGTACACCTGCCATGAAAGACGGCAAGATGGGCGCAGCACTGGCTGCAGGTAGCCATTACAATCCAAATCAGGCTCCACATCACGGTACACCAACAACCGGTCATCTCGGTGATTTACCCGCATTGAAAGTTAATACAGATGGAACTGCACGTGTCACCCTGCTTGCGCCACGTCTGAAACTGGCTGATGTTCAGGGTCTTGCGATTATGGTACATGCCGGTGGTGACAATTATTCTGACAACCCATTACCATTGGGCGGTGGCGGTGAACGTATTGCGTGCGGCGTGATCTGATTTATTACAGATTACTAGCATTCAAAAACGGGCTTCTTGCCCGTTTTTTAGTAGACATTTCTTTTGAAATTGGCGCTTAAATTGCATTTAAAACCAGCAGTCAAGTACCACGGATCATATTCTTGTGAATAGCTCAGATTCCATGTTGCATCCTCTTCATCACATACTTAAAAAAGCCCTGTTGCCTTTTCAGTCTAGTGCCTTGATGACTTACTGTTTGCAGATGTTCATTGTGCTTTCAGGGACGACTTTTGGTCTAAAACTTCTCGGCTATGAGACCTTGATTGTTCCGGTCACTTTAGGGGCAATTGCCACTGCTCTGACCGATTTTGATGACCGTTTAAGTTTAAGACTACGCAATCTGGGGCTGGTCATGCTGCTGTTTTTTGCAGTCAGTAGTATGCTGGAATTTCTGCATCCCTATAAAGTCTGGTTTGCACTGTGGTTATCACTTTCTAGTGCCGTATTTATCTTGATGGGTGCTTTGGGACAGCGCTATGCCACCATTTCTTTTGGCACTGTATTGCTTTCCATTTACACCATGTTTGGCTTGGGAGAATATAGACACTGGTATGAGCAGCCGCTGTATTTTGTAGTTGGGGTGCTGTGGTATGGCCTGACTTCTATTCTGTTTTACCTGATTCGCCCCACCTTGCAGGTTCAGGAAAATTTGTCCATCAATCTGCAACAGATGGCGGAGCTACTATCGACCAAAGCCAAATTATTTGATCCCGATAATCAGAATAATGTTGAGCCGCTGCTCTACGAGCTTTCCTTAAAAAATACCCAAGTCATTGAAAGCTTTAACCGCACCAAAGATTCTTTACTGACCCGACTCAAAGCCTCACGTCCGAATCATAAAACTATTTACTGGCTGAATCTTTATTTTCTGACTCAGGATATCCATGAGCAGGCGACTGCCAACTATCTGCATTATGAGCAGATTCACCAGCATTTTAGCCGTACCGACCTGATTTTTCGCATTCAGAAAAATATCCATTTACAGGCACTTGCTTGCCAGCAATTGGCTGCTTGCGTATTGCGTAATGAAACTTATCAGCTTCCTGAACAGCATCAGCTGGCACTCAAAGCATTAGAAGCCTCCATGCAGGACTGGATTGCTCAGCATCCACAGAATATTGAGGTAAAAAACTTACAGCTCATTCTGAGTAATCTGCTCAGTGTGCATGAACAGCTGCAACATTTGCAGGATGGACAAGTCATTTACCGTCCGGATTATCCAAAGCATTTTGATGATTCCAGTCTGTTTGATGATGATCTGCGTGGACCTGCGGATTTCTGGCTGAAATTAAAACCCCATTTGGGACCACAATCGGCGCTATTTCGTCATGCGGTGCGGATCGCTTTGGTCTTTCTGGTTGGCTATGCCATTTCCCTATTGCCCTTTGCCAAAAATGGCTACTGGATATTACTGACCAGTTTATTTGTGTGTCAGATCAGTTATTTCGCCACTAAAAGCCGATTAAAACTGCGGACTTTAGGTACATTACTCGGCGTCATTTTAGGCATCCCGATCCTGTATTTTGTACCAAGTATTGAAGGCCAGTTGCTGCTTACTGTGATTTTCGGTGTCGGTTTTTTCTATTTGCGTTCCAAGAAATATGCCATGGCCACATTGATGGCAACCTTGATGGTACTGCTAATTTTCAATCTGAAAGGTGCTGGCTATGCAGTCATTCTGCCACGCATTATCGATACCCTGATTGGTTGTCTGATTGCCTGGCTGGCGGTCAGTTGTATCTGGCCTGACTGGAATTTCCGGAATATTTCCAGCAATATTAAAAAGTCTTCCCAAGCGACGCTGAACTATTTACTGGCTATTCTGGAGCAATATCAGTATGGCAAAAATAACAGCATTGCTTATCGGACAGCACGTCGTTTGGCCCACAATGCCCAGATTGACCTTTCCAATATGATTTCCAGTCTGAGTACCGAACCGAATCCCGATCCGGTGCTGATTCGCAATGCCTTTCGCTATCTGGTTTATAGTCACAGTCAGCTCAGTTATATTTCCGCATTGGGTAGCCATCGTGAACAAGTATCTGATCCGCAGATTCTGCAACTGCTTTCTGCCTGTCAGCAGACTTTAACTAATGCCCTGTCAAATCCTGAAAATGTACCGCAGCAGGACATTCAAGGCCAATTGTCAGAAATCCGGCAGCTGAGTCAGCAGGAACATATTTCCACCCACCTGCTGCTAGTACTTAAACAGATCAGTCTGTTACTGGAAACCTTGCCTGAATTATTGTCTTTAAGGCAGCAGTTACTGGCGGTTGAAATCAAATAACCAAGCAGATTACTAGGATATAAGTATCTAAAATAATTCATTTTATTCTATAAATTTCTTTTGCTTAAATCGGCAGATTGGGTACACTCAAGCCTGATTGAATAGGACATAGAAGAGTGAGCGCGCGTGAATATTAAAACTTTACGTTTGGTTGGATTGCTTGAAGGTATTTCATTTCTGCTGTTGTTATTTATTGCCATGCCGGTCAAATACATGATGGATAACCCGATTCTGGTGAAATATATCGGCATGGGTCACGGCGTACTTTTTGTGCTTTTTCTTGTGGTGTTATTTGCTGTCTGCGAAAAACAGAAATGGTCTCTGAGTATGTTTATTCTGGGCTTGATCGCGTCAATTCTGCCGTTTGGACCATTTATCTTTGATATGAAATTAAAGAAGTTGGAGCAGCCGGCTGAAGCTTAACTTTTGGATTCTAATCATTATTAAATCAATCATGGACGTTCCCTCCCTTTTAGGAGACGAGCAGCACTGCTGCGCAAGGGTGAGGTTATTTTATTAATATTTCCCTCTCTCTAACTCTCTCCCATAGGGAGAGAACATTCAATACATTTATTTGAGGCACATAAAGTAAATAGCTTCATTCGATTAAACATTTAAAAGGAAGGAATTCTTCTAAAACTCCCCTCGCCCTTTTCTTTCCAGCATCACCTGTTTCAGCTGCATACGTGGCAAGCTAAACCAGAGTGCAATTAAAATAAACGAGGCGCCGCAATAAGCCAAAAGATCAAAAGCTTCATAAGCGATCCTGACCACTTCAATCACGATAAAGAAACTCAGCATCATCAAGATAGATACCGTTGCCGCAACCGTGCCTTTAGACACTTCAGATGACATCAGCGCAAAACGGTACAATACTGAGAAGCTGATCCCTTCACCCAGACTGATGCAAGTGGTGCCGATAATCAGACAATGCAGAAAATAGTCTGGAATCAACATTCCCACTAAAAGCAAAATGGTTCCAAACAACATCAATGGCACACCCAGGATTACTGTTTTACCGAGCGGCATCTTGTCGATAATTTTTAGCAAAATGATATTGCCCAGAATCAGGCCACCCAATACCGGAAACTGAGCCAAGCCATATTGCATGCTGCTCAAGCCTAGTTCTTCAACCAGAATCACAGGAGATAAGGCAATCCATAACATCAATGGCAAACTTACCAACGGCAATGCCATAGTCATGATCACAAAGCGTTTATTTTTCAGAACCTGTTTAAAGTCATCGATAATATAGCTGAGTGGCTGTTTGGGAATACTGATATTGGGATTCGGCATTTTTGCTTTCAGTCCAAACCAGCTCAAAAATGCCAGACAGGCGATGCCGATAAAACCCCAATGCCATGAGACATGATCAATCATAAAAGCGCCAACCACTGGCCCTAAAAGTGGTGCCAGCAAGGAGACATTGGCCATAAGCGCCATCACTTTAATGGCATCGCGTTCTTCAAAACTTTCCTGAATCGCGGCATACCCCACAGCAGCAATAAAGGATAGTCCGAAACCCTGTAAAAAGCGCAGGAACAGAAAGCTTTGAATATTCGGTGTGAGTAAAATCGCCAGACAGCAGATTACAAAAAATGCCACGCCACCGAGCAGGACTTTTTTACGGCCTAAACGGTCCGATAAGGGTCCTAAAATTGCGGCAACAAATGCTCCACCCAACAGGAAAAAGGACATGGAAGATGGTGCCCAGGAGCTGCTTACACCAAAATCATGGGTAATGGCCAACATGGCCGGCTGGATCAGGTCATTACAGATATAGACGGAGAATTCAAACAGCACCAGTGCCAGCGGGAACATGAGTGTGGCACGGGTCAGTTTTTGGGTCTGGATATTTTGCATGGGAGTTTTTATTGTCAGTCTGCCGGATGAAGCAGAATGAGCTTTATCTAAAATAGAAAGCAGGAATTTTAGCAGAGTACTATTTTTAAATCCGTTCTCTTTTTGAGGGGTCTAATCAAAATATTATATTTTTCTATTTCTGAATTAACCTCAAATCATCCGGTTCATAAGCACGAGTGAAAAACTAAAAATTAAAAGAATTTATAGCTCTTCCAAGTTAATTCAATAAAGATTATATATTTATATTCTTATGATAATTAAGTAAATTATACAGTATTCCAGTCTTGAAACCATTTTTCTTTTCTAGAATCTTCAAAAGGAAGAAGTTGTTCTACTAACTCTATAATCAGTTGATCAATATCTTTTGCTATCGAATATCCTAAAGTTATTTTTGAAATACTCTCACTTTTTAATTGGTCACTACAGTCCAATCTAGAGTAATGATAGTTGGCCCTATCCATAATAAGTTTATCAATATAATCAATATGCCCTTCTGCTGAAAAATGGTCTTGAGGAAAAAACCTTACCAAACTTAACCAACAAAATCTTAAGAACCATATTAAATCTTCATTACCTTTCATTATATTAAGCGTGATGCCACTATCCCAATTAACATGACAATTTAAATAGACTTCTCTTTTCAGAGCAGGTAAAGAAAAAATAAAAAATTTATCTGCCTCTAGTTCATTATCTTTCTCACGATACAATAATTTTTCTCGTAGGATTTTTTCTGATTTTATTTTATCGTAGTTAGTATGAAACCTATTTAAGTAGAATAGTGAAAGTGAAGCTAAAAATCCCCCAATAACACCAATTGTGGCGGCTAATATATTTGAGTCCATTAACTCCCCTTTTCTAAAACAAAAAAGCGCATCAATAAGATACGCTTTTAACCAAATTTTGTTTAAAGATCAAACATTATTATGGACAGACTGCTTTCTGGAAAGTTTTGGTATTTGAACCACGTACACATTGATAAAGCTTCTCAGTATTGTGCATTTTCCAGTTCTTCTCTTCTTTTCTGAAATGATAAATGGTTTGAATCGATCTCACCGAGTCATCCATCAGACCTGTTTCAGTTACTTTCACCTGTCCAACTGTCGGTGACTCAACACGATTAAAGAACTGACGAATCTCGACTGTTGCCAGTTCTTCACGCAGGTCAGGCCTCATTTTAAGCACCTGATCCAAAGGCGTATCTGAAGAAGACTGCACTTTTGCAATCACTTTCTGGGTGGTTGTACAACCTGATGTCATCGCACCCAGACCTAAAATTGTAACCGCCAATAACCGTAACATATTGTTTAACCCAGATTATCTTTATTATGCAGAAATTATCATGCCGGGCTTTTCAGCTTAACGCTATTTAGACTCTGTAAGTCCAGTTACAGAGCAATAAAAAAAGCGCACCTTTCGATGCGCTTTTGTAAATCTATTCTGATTAAAGATCGAATAGTTTGCCTGGGTTCATGATGCCATTTGGATCGAACACTTTTTTCAGGGCTTTCATATATTCGATTTCTTCAGCTGAACGGGTGTATTCAAGATAAGGTTTCTTGGTCATACCTACGCCATGTTCCGCAGAAATTGAACCATCGTATTTTTTCACGGTATCAAACACATACTTGTTCACGACCTGACATTTGGCAAAGAATTCATCTTTGCTTAAGTTTTCAGGTTTCAGGATGTTCAAGTGCAGGTTACCATCACCGATATGACCGAACCAGCAGATTTCGAAGTCTGGGTAGTTTTCATTCACGATCGCATCGATTTCTTTAATGAATGCCGGTACGTGAGTGATCAATACAGAGATGTCATTTTTGTATGGAATGAATGGAGCAATTGACTCAGAGATGTCTTCACGCAGACGCCATAAGCTATGTACTTGCTCAAGAGTTTGGCTCATCACGCCATCCAGCACCCAACCCTGTTCCATACAGTGCTCGAAGATTTCCATCGCTTTGTCCATAATTGGCTCAAACGGCGCTTCAAATTCAAGCAATACATAGAATGGACATTCAGTTTCAAATGGACGCTGTACGTGACCATTGGCCAGTACTTTTTGCATCGCCAGCTCACCGAAGAACTCGAATGCAGTCAGGTCGATTTTTGCCTGGAATGCATGTAACACTGGCATGATCGCATCAAAATCAGGTACGCCCAGTACCAGCACTTGCAGGTCTTGTGGCTGACGCTCAAGTTTGATTTCTGCTTCAGTGATTAAACCTAAAGTACCTTCACCACCGATGAACAGGTGTTGTAACGCATAACCAGTCGCGTTCTTGATCATGCCTTTGTTTAGACGCAGTACATCACCTTTACCAGTCACCACAGTCAGGCCAAGCACCCAGTTACGGGTCATGCCGTATTTGATCACTTTAATCCCGCCAGCATTGGTCCCGATGTTTCCACCGATCTGGCTTGAACCAGAAGAGGCAAAATCTACCGGGTAATACATGCCCTGCTCTTCAGCATAGTTTTGCAGCTGTTCAGTCACTACACCGGCCTGTACGCGTACCATACGGTCAGCCGGGAAGAATTCCAGAATCTGGTTCATCTTGTCCATGCTTACCACAATCTCGCCATTCGCAGCGACAGCGCCTGCAGATAGACCTGTACGACCACCTGATGGAGTCACTGCAACATTGAACTGATTGGCAAGCTTCACAATTGCTTGAACCTGTTCAGTCGAAGATGGGAAAACGATGACCGATGGGTTTGGATCAAAGTGTTTGGTATGATCACGACCCCAATTCTGGAGGCTGTCCGCATCAGTTTTAATACGGTTTTCACCCACAATTGCAGTCAATTGGGTCAATAACTCTGGGGTTAAAGCGACTGGAGCATTCATCGTTTGCAGACCTAGCATGAATTAAACAAGAGAGACCTCGCCGGTTTATTTGTACATTTTTCAGGCATTAAAACCTGTATACAAAGCAGGCGAAACATGATGATTAAAGCACCAAAACTGGCAGCTTAAACAGCATGGCGCAATATTATAAGCTATTTTTAGGCGATTCCCTGAAAAAATGACAATTTAGCTAATATACCTTTGAAAATGATAGTTTAATTCAACCAGAATCATCATTTTCACCAATATCACTTGCAAAAATACCTGATATTCACGTCACGAAGGAAATGTAAATCAGGTACTTTCCTATGCTATTATACCGCGACTAAATTTGGCCTTTGTAGCGGAGCCGTAATGAGCCAACATCTATCTCTACCTAAAGATAAAATCCGTTTTCTATTGCTAGAAGGCGTTCACCAGAACGCAATCGACACATTGAATGCAGCTGGATATACCAACATCGACTATCGCAAAACAGCGCTTGAGGGTGAAGCACTGAAAGAAGCGATTAAAGATGCGCACTTCATTGGTATCCGTTCCCGTACTCAGCTCACTGAAGAAGTGTTTGAAGCTGCGAACAAACTGATCGCGGTAGGATGTTTCTGTATCGGTACCAACCAGGTAAATCTGGATGCAGCAATGCGTCGTGGTATTCCGGTATTCAACGCACCGTATTCAAACACACGTTCAGTTGCTGAACTTGTACTTGCTGAAGCGATTCTTTTGCTTCGCCGTGTACCTGAAAAATCTACAGATACACATGCAGGCGGCTGGAACAAATCTGCTGTAGGTTCGTTTGAAACTCGTGGTAAGACTTTAGGTATCGTTGGTTACGGTTCAATTGGTTCACAACTTTCTGTCCTTGCTGAAAGCCTGGGTATGAAAGTGATCTATTTCGACACAGTGACTAAATTACCACTCGGTAATGCACGTCAGGTCGGCACAATGGGCGAACTTCTTGCAAATGCCGATGTTGTTTCTATTCACGTTCCTGATGTTCCGTCTACACGTAACTTCATGACCAAAGAACAATTCGCGCAAATGAAAGAAGGTTCAATCTTCATCAATGCGGCACGTGGTACATGTGTTGTGATCGAAGATCTGGCTGAAGCGTTGAAATCTGGCCACCTTGCAGGTGCTGCGGTTGACGTATTCCCGAAAGAGCCTAAAGCAAATGGCGAAGAATTCGTTTCTCCACTACGCAACATTCCAAATGTAATCCTGACTCCACACGTGGGCGGTTCTACGATGGAAGCTCAGGCAAACATCGGTCTGGAAGTTGCTGAGAAATTTGTAGCTTATTCAGATAAAGGTATGACGCTTTCTGCGGTGAACTTCCCAGAAATTGCGCTTCCATTGACTGAAGGCAAACACCGTCTGCTTCACATCCACAAAAACATCCCGGGTGTTCTGTCTAAGATTAACAATCTGTTTGCTGAACACGGCATCAACATCTCTGGTCAGTCTTTAATGACCAAAGGTGATGTAGGTTACCTCGT
Organism: Acinetobacter sp. UBA2581; assembly: GCF_002339435.1. Classification (NCBI taxonomy): domain Bacteria; kingdom Pseudomonadati; phylum Pseudomonadota; class Gammaproteobacteria; order Moraxellales; family Moraxellaceae; genus Acinetobacter; species Acinetobacter sp. UBA2581. The sequence continues at coordinate 39,506 of NZ_DDLD01000070.1, forward strand.
AATGGATGTAGATGCGACTGCATCTAAAGAAGCACTTGATACGCTACACGAAGTTGAAGGCACGATTCGCGTACGCGTATTGTTCTAATTCAACTACTGAAAAAACCGCAGGCTTCGGTCTGCGGTTTTTTTTATTTTTTAGGGATTTATTTTCCCTGAGTACAGTCCGCTCCTGTGCGCCGTATTCGATTACTTCGAAGCCAAATTTAGTCATGCCAGATTTTAAAATTGCACCGATGGTGCAAGCGCCACTGATTTTGCTAATCGCCATGATCAGCATGCAAAGCAGTGGCTCCTTTGCCAAATATCTGTTTGGCCAGTTCCCGATCCTGACCGTTTCAGCCATGCGCCTGCTCTTAGGTGCAGCCGTGTTGGCGTTGATTTTTAAAATCTGGCAAATCAATTTCCGTCAGGTGAAATGGTCAGCGATTATCAGTTATGGCATCGCGCTGGCTGGCATGAATATGCTGTTCTATCTGGCGATTGATCGCCTGCCACTTGGTATTGCAGTTTCTTTTGAATTTATTGGGCCCTTAAGTGTTGCGCTTTTTCATGCTCGGCAGAAGTTTGATTTTATCTGGGTCGGACTGGCAATTCTGGGGCTGGTGCTGTTGTTTCCCTTTGATCAGACTGCACAGCCGCTTGACCCGATTGGCATCCTGTTAGCCTTAGGCGCGGGTTCCTGTTGGGCACTATATATCGTGGCCGGACAAAAACCTTCTGGTGTATCAGGGAATCATACCGTGTGTCTGGGCATGTTTGTGGGCATGCTAGTGCTGATGCCGATTGCCCTGTTCGCGGGAATGCCTGCTCATGTGTTTGAACCAAGTAGCCTCATGTATTTTGTTATTTTGGCTGCACTTGCCAGTGCCTTACCCTTTACTTTGGAAATGATTGCACTGCGTAATTTAACTGCTTTGAGTTTTGGCACTCTAATGAGCCTGGAACCTGCGGTTGCAGCACTCTCCGGTTTCGTATTCTTAGGCGAGACTTTATTGTGGACACAATGGCTGGCGCTGGCCACTATTATCAGTGCATCGATTGGCTGTACGGTGACCACACAACGAAAAAAACACTAAATAAAAAAGGCGCTCAAGCGCCTTTTTTAATAACCTATTTGTCCCGTCCTGAAATAAG
>NZ_DDLD01000112.1:0-34608 GCF_002339435.1 Acinetobacter sp. UBA2581
TGCGTAAGTCCTATATTATTCCAGTGACTCTGGAACTTGGGGGTAAATCTCCAAACCTGTTCTTTGCAGACATTATGGATCAGGAAGATGACTTCCTGGAAAAAGCCCTGGAAGGCTTTGCTATGTTTGCCTTGAACCAGGGTGAAATCTGTACCTGTCCTTCACGTGCGCTGGTTCAGGAAAGTATTGCAGACCAGTTTCTTGAGCGTGCCGTGGAACGAGTAAAACGGATTAAGACAGGCCATCCACTGGATACTGACACCATGATCGGCGCGCAGGCTTCACAAGAACAGCAGGACAAAATTCTGGGCTGTATTGCAACAGGCCGCGAAGAAGGTGCAGAAATCTTATTAGGCGGTAATGAGCGTCAGGAAGTGGGACAAGGTTTTTATATTGAGCCAACGATTTTTAAAGGTTCCAATGACATGCGCACCTTTCAGGAAGAAATTTTTGGACCGGTATTGGCTGTGACGACTTTTAAAGACTTCGATGAAGCCATCAAGATTGCCAATGATACGATTTATGGACTCGGTGCTGGTGTCTGGTCACGTTCAGCGCATACATCCTACCGTGCTGGTCGTGCGATTCAGGCCGGTCGGGTCTGGACCAACTGCTATCACATCTACCCGGCTCATGCAGCCTTTGGTGGATATAAAAAATCCGGGATTGGCCGCGAAAACCATCGCATGATGCTGGATCATTATCAGCAAACCAAAAACCTGTTAGTGAGTTATTCAACCAAACCAGCAGGCTTCTTCTAAACTGATCTAAATTCGGGTGGACTTCGGTCCGCCTGATTCATTCATTATTTCAAAAAGAATTTTAAACTGATTGGTAAAAAATTTATAAAGGAAAGAATGGGGAGGTATACGTATTTTTAAGGGCTGTATTAAACTAATAAATCAAACTGCATAAAAAATAAGAGATTATTTATAGTTATGTTGATTTTAAATAAGTTTGTCATTTTTTATGCTTTCCGATCGTTTAAAAATCCAGCATAAAGCCTGTGCTTTCATTTAAAGTCGACTTTTCATGCTACGCAAGACTGTGTATAACAATGAACCCCTGAGGGAAAGCAATAAGCATAGGCAAAATTGCTTAAAAAGCGTTAGACTATGCAGTAATAATGTCATGATTCGGTCTGGTATAGATCAAAAAAGAAGGTGAAGGTTGATGCCGCTCAATACAGTTGAAGAGCTTGTAGCAGATATCCGTGAAGGAAAAATGGTTATCCTGATGGATGACGAAGACCGTGAGAATGAAGGCGATCTGGTGATTGCTGCGACCCACGTGCGTCCTGAAGACATCAACTTTATGATCACCCATGCGCGTGGTCTGGTTTGCCTGACTTTAAGCAAAGAACGTTGCCAGCAGTTAAATCTACCCTTGATGGTAGATGCCAATGGCGCTCAGCACGGAACCAACTTCACCCTTTCAATTGAAGCAGCCAACGGAATTACTACCGGTATTTCTGCAGCTGAACGTGCGCACACCATTCAAACTGCGGTGGCTGCACATGCCAAACCAAGTGACATCGTACAACCTGGTCATATCTTCCCATTGATGGCACAGCCAGGTGGGGTATTGCACCGTGCCGGTCATACTGAAGCCGGTTGTGACCTGTCTCGTCTTGCGGGTCTGGAACCTGCATCTGTGATCTGTGAAATCATTAAAGAAGACGGCACTATGGCGCGTCGTCCAGATCTTGAAATTTTCGCAGAAAAACATGGCCTGAAAATTGGCACTATTGCTGATCTGATTCACTACCGTATGACCAATGAGCAAACGGTTGAGCGTATTGACCAGCAAACTATAGATACTGAATACGGTGTGTTTGATCTCTATCGTTACCGTGAAATCGGTAACCCGGACATTCATTTGGCACTGGTGAAAGGTCAGCCTAAAGACGGCGTGACGACTGTACGTGTGCATGGCTTTAACCCAACCCGTGATTTATTAAAGCTCAACAAGCAAGATGGTGAACCGGCCTGGAATCTGGACCGTGCCTTAAAAGAAATTTCAAACAGTGATCGTGGTGTTCTGGTTTGGATTGGCCAGCGCCATTTACAGGACTTAGGCCCTGCCCTGGATATACTGACAGCACCAAAAAATGTAAAATCCAATGCTGCACTTTCCCAGCAGTATCAGACCATTGGTGTCGGTGCACAAATTTTACGTGACCTCGGCGTAGAAAAGATGAAGCTGCTGAGTTCACCATTACGCTTTAATGCATTGTCAGGTTTTAATTTAGAAGTGGTGGAATACATCACCGCACAACACACATCTTAAGATAAAAATCGAGGTTATTATGGCTGTTCGCCGTATTGAAGGTATGTTACATCTCGCGAACGAAGACCGTTATGCGATTTTAGTTGGTCGTTTTAACAGCTTTGTTGTTGAACATCTGTTAGAAGGTGCCGTTGATACATTGAAACGCCATGGTGTATCAGAGGATAATATCACGGTCGTTCATGCACCTGGTGCCTGGGAACTTCCAATCGTTGCAAAAAAATTAGCAGCGACTGGTAATTTCGATGCCATCATTGCCTTGGGCGCTGTGATTCGTGGTAGCACACCGCACTTCGATTTCGTGGCAGGTGAATGTGCCAAAGGTTTAGGCGTAGTTGGTCTGGACGCTGGTCTTCCTGTCATTAATGGCGTACTCACTACGGATAGTATTGAACAGGCGATTGAACGCTCGGGTACAAAAGCAGGTAATAAAGGTAGTGAAGCTGCCTTGACTGCTATTGAAATGGTTAACTTGTTAAAGGCTATTTAACACTATGTCGCAAACACTTCAAGCAACTTATGCAGCAAAACGTAAAGCACGTCGCTTTGCTGTACAAGGAATTTATGAATGGCAGATGAGCCACAATCCGGTGCATGAGATTGAAGCACGTACTCGTGTGGACAATGCCATGCACAAAGTGGATCTCAGCTATTATCATGAATTGTTGACTCAAGTGGTTGCTAATCATGAAGCATTGGATGCTTTGCTTATCCCTGTGCTGGATCGTGAACTTTCTGCACTTGATGGTGTAGAACTCGCTACACTTCGCCTAGGCGCCTATGAACTCAAAGAACATCTTGAGATTCCATACCGGGTGGTTCTGGATGAAGCAATTGAGTTAGCTAAACACTTTGGCGGTGCAGACAGCCATAAATACATCAATGGTGTATTGGACCGTTTAGCGACAACTTTACGTGCAGCAGAAAAACAGCAAGCCAACTAATCTAGTCGAATTGTTGTATGGCTGAGTTTTCGATTATCGATACCTATTTTAATCGTCAGAATAAAAATTCTGTCGATTTAGGCGTTGGCGATGACTCAGCCTTGCTCACCCCTCCTCTACAGCAACAACTGGTCATCTGTGCCGACACCCTCGTTGCTGGACGTCATTTTCCTTTAGACACCGATCCTCATGCGATTGGCTGGAAATCTGTCGCTGTTAATCTTTCTGATATTGCAGCCATGGGCGCGACCCCGCATAGTATTTTACTCGCCTTGAGCCTACCCCAAATTGATCATGACTGGTTAAAAGCCTTTAGTCAGGGTCTCTATGATTGTTGCGATCAATTTGGTGTGAGCTTAATTGGTGGTGATACCACACAAAGTCCTCATTTGACCTTATCTGTGACTGCCCTGGGCTGGGTAGAGATTGGTAAAGCTGTACCCCGTTCAGGTGCCAAGCCTGGTGATCTGATTTGTGTATCCGGTACAGTGGGTGATGCTGCTTTTGCTTTAAATCATCTTGGTCATCCATTACAGAAACGTTTGGATTATCCAACCCCACGCTGTCAGTTGGGTACTGCCTTAAAAGGCCTAGCCAACAGTATGATTGATGTCTCGGATGGCCTCGCACAGGATCTGGGACATATTCTCAAAGCCTCTCAAGTCGGTGCAAAGCTGCAACTCGAAAACTTACCCATGAGTCCTGCCCTGCATGCCTTAAGTGATGAACAAAAATGGAAATATGCCCTCGCTGGTGGCGATGATTATGAATTATGCTTTACAATAAGCCCGCAAAATTACGAAAAATTATTGCAAGAACAACTTGATGTTTCGATTAGTATAATCGGCACAATTCAGCAGCAACATGGCTTAACTTTTGAAAAAGATGGCGTAGATCATTCACTTCAATTTAATGGGTATCAACATTTTGCATAAACCTGCGATCAATTTTAAAGCCATGTCATGGACCGACCGACTGATTGTCTTTAGTGGGGTTGGTTTTGGTTCCGGTCTGGCACCTAAAGCACCCGGTACCTTTGGTTCGGCCTTTGCACTTTTATTTATCCCTATTTGGCTGCATCTTGGTTTTCTAAACAGTGTTTTTGCCATTGCTATCATGTCCCTGATTGGCATATATATCTGCGGGCATACTGCCAAGGTCATGGGGGTTCATGATGATGGCCGCATCGTCTGGGATGAATTTGCAGGACAATCCATCACATTTTTACCCCTGATCTATTTAGGCCAGATGAACTGGTTATGGTTGCTCATCGGTTTTGTCCTGTTCCGATTATTTGATGTCTGGAAACCTTGGCCGATTCGAGTCATTGACCGTCAAGTTGGGGGTGGTTTTGGCATCATGCTAGATGACATTATCGCTGGCCTCTGGGCAGCACTTTGTATTTGGATTTATTTTTACTTCACGATGGCTTAAGCCATATCTAGGATTAGAACATGTCTACGACTGTGATTATTCTTGCTGCAGGTAAAGGAACCCGTATGCGTTCCAAATTACCGAAAGTATTACAACCGCTTGCAGGACGACCTTTACTCGGCCATGTGGTCGACACAGCAAAAAAACTCAATGCAGACAATATTATTACCATTTATGGTCATGGCGGTGAGCAGGTTCAGTCCGCATTTGCAGACCAAGATATCCAGTGGGTAGAACAGGCTGAACAGCTTGGTACCGGTCATGCCGTACAAATGACACTACCTGTTTTGCCGAAAGATGGTATTTCACTAATCCTGTCTGGTGATGTCCCTTGTATTAGCCAGCAGACGCTTCAGAATCTGCTCGATGCTACTCAAGAGCAAGGTATTGGCCTAGTGACATTAACGCTTGCAGATGCCAGTGGTTATGGTCGTATTGTGCGTAAAGATGGTCAGATTCAAGCCATTGTTGAACATAAAGATGCTTCTGAAGAACAGCGTCAAATTAAAGAAATTAATACCGGTATTTATGCAGTCAGCAATGCCAAATTACATGAATGGCTACCACGTTTAAGCAATGACAATGCCCAAGGTGAATATTACCTGACGGATATCGTGGCAATGGCACTGGCAGATGGTATGAGTGTTGCATCTGTAGAACCTGAGCTGGCTTTTGAGGTGGAAGGCGTCAATGACCGTGTACAACTGGCTGCATTGGAGCGTCAGTTCCAGGCTTATCAAGCTAAACAGTTGATGCAGCAAGGTGTACATCTGATTGACCCAAGCCGTTTTGACTTAAGAGGCCAACTCACTGTTGGTAAAGATGTGCGTATCGATATCAATGTCATTATCGAAGGTGATTGCGAACTCGGTGATAATGTTGAAATCGGTGCAGGCTGCGTGATTAAAAATACCAAGATTGCTGCGGGTACTAAAGTTCAGCCATATAGCGTGTTTGATAATGCTGTTATCGGTGAAGATGCACAGATTGGTCCATTTGCACGCTTGCGTCCAGGGACAAAACTGGCAGCTGAAGTCCATATTGGCAACTTTGTTGAAGTCAAAAACTCAAGCATTGGTCTAGGTTCTAAAGCGAATCATTTCACTTACTTAGGTGATGCTGAAGTCGGTAGCGGTTCCAATATTGGTGCAGGGACGATTACCTGCAACTATGACGGTGCCAACAAATTTAAGACTATCATTGGGGATCATGCTTTTATTGGTTCTAACAGCTCTCTGGTTGCACCGGTCCAGATCGGTAATGGCGCGACAGTGGGAGCCGGTTCAACGATTACCCGTGATGTGGCAGAGAACAGTTTAGCGGTAGAACGTTCTAAGCAATTTGCCAAAGAAAACTATCAGCGTCCGCAAAAAATCAATAAATAAGAGGAAGTTAGTATGTGTGGTATCGTCGGTGGCATCGCGGAACGTAATATCAGCAATATCTTAATTGAAGGCCTAAAACGTCTTGAATACCGTGGTTATGACTCTGCGGGTCTGGCCTTAATCAGTAATAGCCAGGTGCTCCGTGAACGTCGTGTGGGTAAAGTCGCGAACCTTGAACAAGCTGTGAATGAATCACAGATTAATGGTTCATTAGGCATCGCTCATACACGCTGGGCAACTCATGGTAAACCGACTGAAAACAATGCTCATCCCCATATTTCGGGTAATGTTGCTGTGGTTCATAACGGTATCATTGAAAACTACCAGGAGCTGAAAGACGATCTTGAAGCTTTAGGCTATGTGTTCACTTCTCAGACCGATACCGAAGTGGTTGCTCATCTGGTCAATGATGCACTGAAATCTACCCCTAGCCTGCTTGAAGCTGTTCGTCAGGTCGTACCACAGCTGAAAGGCGCTTATGCGCTCGGGATCGTACATACAGATCATCCAGATGAATTGATTACTGTTCGTGAAGGTTCACCATTGGTGATTGGTGTCGGGATTGGTGAAAACTTTATCAGTTCTGACCAGTTGGCTTTATTACCAATTACCAATCGCTTCATCTATCTTGAAGAAGGCGATATTGCACGTTTAACCCGTACTACCATTGAAGTATTTGTTGATGGCCAGTTGGTGGATCGCCCAGTAAAAGAACTGGATGCAACCGTGAGCAATGCTTCTAAGGGTGAATATAAGCACTACATGCTCAAAGAAATCTATGAGCAGCCTGAAGCGCTAAAACAGACCATTTCACAAGCCTTGAATGGCAATACACTGCGTGAAGATTTTCTGGTGAATGCTGAACAGGATTTTTCAATAATCCAGCAAATCCAAATTATTGCCTGTGGTACCAGTTACCATGCTGGCATGATTGCTAAATACTGGTTTGAACAGCTGATTGATCTGCCTTGTCAGGTCGAGATTGCCAGTGAATTCCGTTACCGTACGCCAGTGATTGTCAATAACACACTCTATGTGTGTATTTCTCAGTCAGGTGAAACAGCCGATACCTTAGCTGCTCTGCGTGATACCCAAAAACGTGCTGTATCAAAAGGTGTAAACATTACGACGATGACGATTTGTAATGTTGCAACTTCTTCAATGGTACGTGAAACAGATTACAGTCTGCTGACTTTAGCGGGTCCTGAAATTGGTGTGGCTTCAACCAAAGCTTTTACCACTCAGCTGGCTGCACTAATGCTACTGGTGCTAAAAATTGGTACAGTGAAAAATGCCATTTCAGCTGAACAGATGACTGAGATCACCACTGGACTATGGCATATGCCTAAGGTACTTCTGGATACCTTAAGTCATGATGATGAAATTCTGCGCCTCTCTGAACTATTTGTAGAGAAACAGCACTGTCTGTTCCTCGGTCGTGGTACACACTTCCCGATTGCACTGGAAGGTGCACTGAAGTTGAAAGAAATTTCTTATATTCATGCGGAAGGTTATGCGGCGGGTGAGCTGAAGCACGGTCCATTGGCACTGGTGGATAATGATATGCCAGTAGTGATTCTGGCGCCACAGGATGACATGCTTGATAAACTGAAATCCAATATGGAAGAAGTTCAGGCACGTGGTGGTGAATTATTTGTCTTCGCTGATGAAAATAGCGGTATTAAAGCCAAAGAACGCCAGCATGTCGTACATATTCCTGAAGTAAACGCTGTTTTAGCGCCAATTGTTTATTGTATTCCAGTACAGCTACTGTCTTACCATGTGGCAGTCCTGCGTGGTACTGATGTTGACCAGCCACGTAATCTGGCAAAATCAGTAACGGTTGAATAATCCATAAAATTAGCCTGTTATATGTTGTTTTTGAGTAATAAAGTTAAATACTAGGTAATAAATAATCATACTTAGTAATAAAGTTTCATACGAATTTTCAAAATAAAGAAAATATATTCAGTATTTTCAGTATTTTCAGTATTTTGGTATGAAACTTTTTTTATTTTGATAGAATTAAATTTAGACTAGCCCTGCCTATAGTATGATACTTTAATAAATACAATATAATTTTGGAACCAATAAAAACAAATACTTATGCACAACAAAGGATGAAACTTTATTACTCTCATATACTTATATTCATGCGGAAGGTTATGCGGCGGGTGAGCTGAAGCACGGTCCATTGGCACTGGTGGATAATGATATGCCAGTAGTGATTCTGGCGCCACAGGATGACATGCTTGATAAACTGAAATCCAATATGGAAGAAGTTCAGGCACGTGGTGGTGAATTATTTGTCTTCGCTGATGAAAATAGCGGTATTAAAGCCAAAGAACGCCAGCATGTCGTACATATTCCTGAAGTAAACGCTGTTTTAGCGCCAATTGTTTATTGTATTCCAGTACAGCTACTGTCTTACCATGTGGCAGTCCTGCGTGGTACTGATGTTGACCAGCCACGTAATCTGGCAAAATCAGTAACGGTTGAATAATCCATAAAATTAGCCTGTTATATGAGGATATTGCTTACTCTCATATAACAGGTTAACTATATATTTCTTAGATTCTGAATAAATATTTTAATCTTTAATATCCATATAGAATTTGAGTTAAATGAATTCTTAACTGTTCTATTTAAAGGTACTTCAATAAATTTATTTACATAGTATCCAATGAAAATACAGACCACATATAAAAACAAAGCAAAATTAAGATTTTGAAAAAAGTAATAGCTTATATATAATTTTGTTCCTATAACCAGTATGAATGGGTGACTCAGATAAATAGAGTAAGACGTGTTCCCTAATCTATCTAAAATATTTACAAATTTATGATAATGGTTTTTAAAAAAGCTTTCTAAACCAATCACACCAACCACACATAAAAAGGCGGGCACTCCTCTGTCCAAAGCACGACCAAATCCAGTTTCAAACACATTAAATATATTCTGAAAGAAAATAAGTGCTGTTCCCAATAGAATGAGAATAATATTCAGCATAAAGTTTAAATTGCATTCAATATAAATGAGATATGCACAAATACCCAAGGCATACTCCAAAAGAATCACATTAAAAAAGAATACTTTATCTAAATTTAATACCAATATTCCTACAGCAGGTAAAAAGGTTAATACCGCTATTAATGCAATATAATTTATTTTATTTCTAAAAAAATAGAGAGATAAAGCAAAAATGATATAGAAATAAATATCATAACTTAGGGTCCAGCCATTTTGAACAAGGAACTTATGCTCCCCTGGAATTAGTAAATAAGAAGCTATAATACTTGTATATCCACCACTCATATTAATGAGTTCAGGGCTATATAAAAAAATACAAAGAGCCACAGTAGTAAAAAACCAATAAAGAGGCAATATTCTTTGCATACGGCCTTTTAAAAATTTTATAGGGGTTATGTTCTTTTTAGCTGTCGTTAAACAGATAATAAACCCAGACATTACGAAGAAAATATCAACACCTGGTCCTCTAAATCGATACCACTCTAAAGACAGAATATTATACTGATGAACTTTATTTTCTATATGACTGAGCAAGACAAAACTTGCAGCAATAAATCTCAATATATTAATTGAATATAATTTATTATTAGACATATTTTTCGTCCTTATAATTTTTCTAGTACAATACTTTATTTTTCAAATGAAACATTATTTTAATATTATGTAACCGGCTGAATGGTAAAAATCTTTATTTGGGTTAGAATATATTTTTCAATTGTACTCTTAAATAATAAATTATGAAAAAACTTTCTTGTTTCAAAGCTTATGATATTCGCGGCAAGTTAGGTACCGAATTAAATGAAGATATCGCCTACCGCATTGGTCGTGCCTATGGACAGATTTATCAACCAAAGACCGTTGTAGTTGGCTGTGATGTACGCCTGACTAGTGAAGATTTAAAACAGGCGACCATTCGTGGTTTAAATGATGCAGGTGTTGACGTCCTCGATCTGGGCATGACCGGCACTGAAGAAGTTTACTTTGGTGCATTTCATCTGGATGTTCAAGGCGGCATTGAAATTACTGCCAGTCATAACCCGATGGATTATAATGGAATGAAACTGGTCCGTGAAAATGCCCGTCCGATTAGCGCAGATACCGGCCTTAAAGACATTCAGGCACTGGCTGAAAATAATGAATTCGCTGAAGTTACAAGCAAGGGTACGACAAAAAAATATAATATCCTGCCTGAATTTGTTGATCACCTGATGAGTTATATTGATCCAGCAAAAATTCGACCAATGAAGCTGGTGGTGAATGCAGGTAATGGTGCAGCGGGTCACGTGATTGATGCAATTGAGATTAAATTTAAAGAACTTAATATTCCAGTCGAATTTATTAAGATTCATCATGAGGCGGATGGTAATTTCCCGAATGGTATTCCTAACCCGATTCTGATTGAAAATCGTGCCAGTACACGTGATGCGGTGATTCAACATTCAGCTGACATGGGCATTGCTTGGGACGGCGATTTTGACCGTTGCTTCCTGTTTGATGAAAAAGGTCAGTTTATTGAAGGCTATTATATTGTCGGTCTACTGGCACAGGCTTTCTTGCTAAAACAAGCTGGCGAAAAAATCGTGCATGATCCACGTCTGGTCTGGAATACTTTTGATGTTGTCGAACAATATCAAGGAACAGCTATTCAGTCAAAATCAGGACATGCTTTTATTAAGGATGTCATGCGTGAACACAACGCAGCCTATGGCGGTGAAATGAGTGCTCATCACTATTTCCGTGACTTTGCTTATTGTGATAGTGGCATGATTCCATGGTTGCTTGCCATCGCAGTTTTATCTGAAACTGGAAAATCACTATCTTCCCTGGTTGAAGAGATGATTGCCAAATTTCCTTGTTCGGGTGAAATCAACTTTAAAGTCGCAGATACTCAGGCAACTATCCAAAAAATCTTTGATCATTATGCCGACCAGCAACCAGAAATCGATCAGACAGATGGCGTCAGCCTGAACTTTGGGGCGTGGCGCTTTAACGTTCGTGCTTCCAATACTGAACCTTTGTTACGCTTAAATATTGAAAGCCGCCGTGACCAGCACCCTCGCCCAATGCAGTCTTATGTAGATGAGCTCACCCAGTTAATTCAGGGATAATTCTATCTATTAGAAAAAACTTTAGAAAAGCCCCCCTTCAAATTAGACGAACTGTCCATTTTGAAGGGGGCTTTTTATTATGAATATTGAAAATATTGTTTGAGCAGATCTATATCGATATTTGCCTTCACTTTTCTGGCAAATAACATGCCTGATTGCTTCATCTTATCAAAATCAGACTCATCTAAAATTTTGGGATAATCTGGTCCTGACATCCAGTCGATATATCTTAATCCCCTTTCCGATACTTGTTCCTCATCTTCTGGATGGCAAATTCGTTCTTGTAAATATGAATTTTGAATAATGGTATGGAAATAAATTTCATCGGCACATAGTGATTTTCTAAAGGCCGAATCATAGTCTTTATTATTTTTTATAAAGTCTAAAATATATTGAACCGCCTGATAGCTTAATATAAACCATAAAGATCCTTTATATAACTTCGGCAATCCTTTTATATTTTGAGTATAGAAACCAAGTCTATGTAAGAGAATAATTAGCTTACATTTGATTTTTTCTGAAATTGATTTTTCTTTAATGAAAAAAAATCTGGATATAAATATTTAATCCGGCTTCTTAGATCTGCTTGAAGTTCATAACCGATATATTCCTGATCACTGCTTAAAAGATATTTTTCTATACTAGACCTCTTGCGAAAGTATTATTTTTGACTATTTTAGACTTTAATATTTATTTAAAAATCAACGTTTATCACTGATTAAATTTTGACTAACGCAAGAGGTCTACTTTCAATAGGCATTAAGGGAATATCATCACCAGACAATAAAGAAAAATACTGATATTCAAATTGATTGTCATAATTTAAAAGTTTTAGAGTGGCCTCAATTTGAGTATAACCACCCCAATGCACATCCACTCTTTCTGTCAAAAATTCTATTTGTGAGCTGCTTGGTAACGATTTTTTTATATGATCAAGACCTGATTTTTTTATCTACATGAATTAAAATTTTACTATTAGGACTTTTAATCAGCTCATTTACAAGATAAACAAGTGGATTAGTTAATTGATGACACATAATCCCATAAATAAAATTCATATTTTATTATCCATATCCATGGGGATTCTGCTTTTGCCAGTTCCAGCTATCAGCTAGCATATCCTCGAGAGTATAAACAGCCGTCCATCCGAGTTCCTCTGTCGCACGGCGGCTATCTGCATAGAAGCTGGCCAGATCACCAACTCGCCTTGGTGCATATTCAAATGCAATATTTATTCCATTTACTTGCTCAAAGGTATTCTTGATTGCCAGTACTGAAATAGGTTTTCCTGTACCGATATTCCAGGCACGACAACCCGTTTGTTGCAAACGGTTTTGAATTGCCAAAACATGTGCTTTGGCCAGATCAACGACATGAATGAAATCCCGCTCACATGTCCCATCTTCAGTCGGATAATCATGACCAAAGATCGACAACTTTTCACGTCGTCCTACCGCCACCTGTGTAACAAATGGCATCAGGTTATTCGGAATACCTTGTGGATCTTCTCCGATCTGGCCACTTTTATGTGCACCTACCGGATTAAAATAGCGCAGCAAGGCAACCGACCACTGTGGATTGGCTTGAGCGGTCTTCTCCAATAACTGTTCAACCACCATTTTGGTATAGCCATAGTTATTGGTGGGCATGCCTAGAGGCATATCTTCCTGATAAGGTGAAGGGTTAAACTCCCCATAGACTGTGGCTGAAGAACTGAAGACCAGACAGAAGACTCCAGCACGCTCCATGGCCTGTACCAGGCTAATTGAACCGGAAATATTATTTTCAAAATATTTAAGGGGGATTTGCTGGCTCTCACCGACTGCTTTTAAGCCAGCAAAATGAATCACCGCATCAATGGTATTTTCCTGGAATATTCGGTCTAAGATCTGACTATCCCGTATATCACCTTCTACAAATTTCAGGCTTTTTTGAGCCAACTGTTGGACACGATTTAAAGACTCAACTGAGCTATTGGATAAATTATCCAATACTATGACGTCATGCCCCGTATTTAATAGTTCCAAGCAGGTATGTGAACCAATATACCCTGCTCCACCCGTCACTAAAATTTTAGCCATGTCTTTCCTATTATAATTTTAATTAAGCTGTTAGGATTTTAATCAAACCCTGGGTTGAACCATCTAAGCCGCTAATATCAGTTTGCTCACCATTCAGTATAGGCAATAACTGATTGGCAATTTCCTTGCCTTTTTCTACGCCCCATTGGTCAAAGGGATTAATATTCCAAAGCACCGACTGCACAAAAACTTTATGTTCATATAAGGCAATCAGCATCCCCAGACTATAAGGATTTAATTCCTGTAATAAAATAGTGCTGCTTGGCTGGTTACCCTCATATTGTTTATAAGCTGGTAAGCCCTGTAACTCAGTCTGATCCAAAGCATCATTACCAAATGCCAGTAAACGTGATTGAGCCAAACAGTTAGATAAAGCCAGATGATGCTGTTCAATCAAAGCATCAGCATTATCAACGTAGGTATATTGTTGACTGTTATAACGTTTTATAGGAGCAATAAAATCACAGCTGACCGCTTGGGTGCCTTGGTGTAACAGCTGGTAAAAGGCATGTTGAGCATTTGGTCCGACTTCGCCCCAAATAATCGGACAAGTGTCGAGCTGTACTTTTTCACCATTGCGCTGGATGGATTTACCATTAGACTCCATTTCCAGTTGCTGTAAATAAGACGCGAAATATTTCAGACGTCCATCATAAGGCAGGATAGCATGGGTCTGAATATCCAGAAAATTTGTATTCCAGGCACCCAGTAAGCCCATTAATACTGGAATATTCTGTTCCAGAGGCTTGTACTGGAAATGCTGATCGACGGCATAAGCACCAGCAAGCAGTTGTTTAAAACCGTCCACGCCAATACTGAGTGCAATCGGCAAACCAATACACGACCAGAGAGAATAACGCCCACCGACCCAATCCCATAACAACAGCTGATTTTCAGGTGAAATTCCCCAGGCTGTCATTTTTTCAGGTTTAGTGGATACTCCAATAAAATGATGCTTCACAATAGAAGGATGCTGGCCTAAAGATTTTTCCAGCCATAAACGCACTGTTTGAGCATTAGATAAGGTATCAATCGTTCCAAATGACTTGGAAGAAATAATAAAAAGCGTGGTTTCTGGACGTAACTGATGCAGCAATTCTGATAGCTGACTACCATCCATCGTCGAAACAAAATGCACATTCAAGGGTTTGGCAGATTGATATTTGAAATCCGAGAGCGCATGACTAACCATTAGCGGTCCTAAGTCAGATCCCCCTACCCCAATATTCACTACATCCTGAATGACTTCACCGGTAGCGCCACGGCGTTGTCCGGCATGAATCTGCTCGACCAAAGCATACATACGGTCTAGCTGAGCATGAACTTCAGCTGCCAGATCTTCATGCTGCTGGTCCTCTTTCGGCAAACGTAAGGCCCAGTGCATAGCTGCGCGTTGTTCAGTATAGTTAATCGTCTGAGTGGAAAATAAAGACCCGATCCAGGATCTTAGATTTTGTGTCTCTGCCCATTCAATCAGATGCTGCACAGCATCATGATTGACTCTATGTTTGCTATAGTCAAAAACTACCTGCTCAAATTGCACCGAGTACTGATTAAACCGTTCAGGATCTGCTGCAAAGAGTTGGCGTAAATGGATCGATTTCAATTGTTCTTTTACAGAATTCAGCTTTTTATAAGCATTATTGCTATTCTGGTCTGATTTAAGCTGGTCTAACATCAACGTCCCACCCCAATATAGTTAAAACCGCGTGACTTGATATAAGCAGGGTCATAGAGATTACGTCCATCCAGAATCAAAGGATGCTGCATCAACTTGCTGAGATAAGCATAATCCGGGCTACCATACTGTTTCCAGGCCGTGATTAAACACAATGCATCTGCATCTTCTACCGCCTGATACTGGTCTTCACATAAAATTAAATCGGTACGTTGACCATAAATCTGTTCAATATTGGTCAAAGCCTGCGGATCATGCAATTTCACTGTCGCACCTTGTGCCCACAATGCTGCCAACATGGCATGTACCGGAGATTGCTGGATACTTGGCGTATTTTCTTTAAATGCAGCTCCCCAGATGGCGACTGTTTTCCCTTGTAGGTCTCCACGGAAATAATTCCACAACTTCCGGAATAACAGTTCTTTCTGTTGCTCATTAATATCCCACACCTGTTCTAGTAACTGGTTTTTTACCCCAGAATCTGCCACAGCATGGGTCAATGTCCGGATATCATGAGAAAAGTTTTCTCCACCAAAGCCCACGCCAGGAAATAGATAAGCGGAACCAATACGATTGTCGGCTGCCATACCCTGACGGACTTGCTCAATATCAATCCCCAGTTTTTCCGCAACGCTCGCCAGATCATTCATATAACTAATGCGCGTAGCCAGCATGCCGGAAATACTCAGCTTGGTAAATTCTGCATCCAGAATAGGCATAAACAGATATTGCTGGGCTCGAGGAAATAAGGGACGTAACAGCTCTCTAACTTTGAGCTGTACATCTGGCTGATCGCAACCCACAATCAGTTGAGTCGCTTGAACGAAACTGCGAATAGCATTCCCTTCCTGAATAATATCTGGAAGATAGACCCAGTCATCATTCGGCAAAAGCTGCTGAAATCGCGCTGTACCATGCAAACCAAAGGTAGATGCATTAATCATCAGTTTAGGGTGCGCGAAGCAGGCATGATGAATGGTATTTAACATTTGAAATGCCAACTGCTCTTCGGTTGCATTAAAACTAAAGAAAAAGACATCCTGATTAAAGGTCAGATGCTGAAAATCACAACAGTTTAAAAAACCGGACTCTTCCTGTTTTTGTAATAATAGTTGTAAGGATTCATCCTGAAAGTAAGTCCGAGCAGGCTCACCTGTATTGAAGCTATTACACCATACGACCTGATGACCACATTCAGCTAACAGGGCCGAAATGACCCCCGAGAATAAGGTTTTTCCTAATACTGCAACTTTCATAGCACTCCTTGTTATAATTTTAAAGAAAGCTCCTGAATCAATGCTTTAAACTCAGCACCGAGTTTGGGATGATCTACACCATAATACAATACAGCCTTAAGATAGCCGAGCTTGCTACCACAATCAAAGGTTTGACCTTTCATCCGATAAGCTTCGACAGTATTTGTCTGTTGTAACAGCGCAATCGCATCAGTTAACTGGATTTCATTACCTGCCCCGCGTGGGGTCTGTTCCAAAAGTTGCATGATTTTTGCCGGAAGGATATAACGACCTACCACAGATAAATTCGATGGTGCGGTACCAATCGCCGGCTTTTCCACAATACCTTGCATCACTGTACTTTCACCTTCCGCAGGCGAAGCAGAAACATCCACAATCCCATATTGATCAACCAGATGATCAGGAACTGCTTCAACCATGATTTGTGATGCATGAGACTGTTCATAACGTTGAATCATACGAGACAGGTCATTTTGTGTATCTTGCTCTTTAACTAGAACATCCGGTAACAGGACAGCAAAGTCATCATCACCAATGACAGCTTTAGCACAAAGTACCGCATGACCAAGGCCTAAAGGTTGTGGCTGACGTACGCTAATCACACTAACATGAGGGGGTAAAATTTCAGTAACTTCTTTAAGCAAATCGGTTTTATTTTTTTGCTCAAGTGTAGTTTCAAGTTCAAAGTTACGGTCAAAATAATTTTCAATCGATGCTTTGGAAGAATGCGTCACCAAAATAATTTGCTCAATTCCAGCCGCAATGGCCTCTTTTACGACATATTCAATGGCCGGACGGTCAACTACCGTCACCATTTCTTTGGGAATGGATTTGCTAGCTGGTAAAAAACGTGTGCCAAGTCCTGCGACAGGGAGAATTGCTTTTTTAATCATTTTATTCAACCTAATTATTTCCAAATTTAATTTACTTTAATTTCCTGACCACGCTGATAACCATCGACATAATGTTCAAGCTGCATTAAAGCCCAATCTACATCACTTTGAGTCGCTGTCAGCACATGCATACGATTAAATACTTCCAGAATTTCAGCTAAAGGATAGTGTTTTTCTACTGACCTTAAAATTCGCTTATGTGAAGTAATCTCTGTATTTTCTTGGTCAATTAACAGCTCTTCATATAGTTTTTCGCCTGGGCGCAAGCCAGTGTATTGGATTTCAATGTCACCATCGGGGTTTTGACTGTCTTTCACCTTTAAACCACTCAGTGAAATCATCTGACGAGCAAGATCTTGGATTCTTACCGGTTCACCCATATCGAGTAGGAATACATCGCCACCGGTACCTAAAGCACCTGCCTGAATCACCAACTGTGAAGCTTCAGGAATCGTCATAAAGAAACGTGTGACTTCAGGATCAGTGACGGTGATAGGGCCACCTTTAGCAATCTGCTGTTTAAATAATGGAACAACTGAACCCGATGAACCTAAGACATTTCCGAAACGTACAATACTTATCTGGGTTTGATTCTGTGCTTCAGCCATGGCCTGACAATAAAGCTCTGCCATACGTTTGGTCGCACCCATGACATTGGTCGGACGTACTGCTTTGTCAGTCGAAATCAGCACAAAGGTTTCTACACCTTTTTTCACTGCAGCGTTGACACTAAAGGCCGTCCCTACCGCATTATTTTTTAAGCCTGCCAATGGATTACATTCTACTAAAGGGACATGTTTATAAGCAGCAGCATGATAGACAGTTTGAACGCCATATTGCTCAATGACCCGTTCCAGTTTACTTTCATCCATTACCGAACCTAGAATTGGAATAATTTCACAGCTGGCACTAAGACGTAATTCTTTATCGATGCTATATAAAGCAAACTCTGTCAACTCATAGATAATAAGTTTTACCGGTTGATTTTTAATAATTTGACGGCATAGCTCTGAACCAATGGAGCCTCCTGCCCCTGTAACCATCACAACTTTATCTTTGATATTTTTTTCTAGTAGTTCGGCTACAGGAGGAACTGGATCACGTCCTAAAAGGTCAATAATATCGACTTCCCGAATATCAGAAACCCGAATTTCACCATTGACCAGTTTAGTCAGCCCTGGAATCTCTGTAATTTTCAAATGTGCAGGTTCCAAGAATTTTACAATTTCGCTTTTTCGGATACGTCCCACGGAAGGAAGTGCGATCAGAATTTCATCAATACGTAGTTTAGTAAAACATCTTAATGCAGTTTCTGGTGCATAAACTTGGATCCCACCAATATTTTGCCCATTTAGAGAAGGATCATCATCAATGAACATGACTGGTAAATGCTCATTAGAACGATTTAAAGTTGCTGCAACCTGCTGTCCTGCATAACCTGCCCCATAAATCGCAATCCGTTTTTTAGATACGCCTGCATATAAGTAAGAACGAACAATAAAGCGGATCAATCCCCGACTAAACCAGACCCAGGCAAACATCATAAAGCCAAACATCAAAGGAATAGAAGTAGGAATGAAAGCGTGCGTCGCATACGCAAGCAAATATAAACCAATGACTGCCAGAACAGTGGCTAATCCTAATTTGACAATAAAAAATTCATTAAAAGTACGAACAATAAAACGATAAACACCACAAACAAATAAAGCCAATACAGCAATGGCACTGACCCAAACTGTACCAAAAGGAATATTGGGAACGACTTCTGCACCTAGATCGAATTGACGAATGGCATAGCAAAGCCAGATCAGGACGGGAAATATGCAGAAGTCTAAAATAACGAGAAATGTCTGTTTAGCCGCACGTGGAGATTCAACTAAAGGTAGAATGATAGATTTCACTTGCTGTGTCTTCTCAATAATTATTTATAATTTTTTACCTCATATTAAATATTAGAGAGAATTGAGGTAAAAACTTGGATAAATGTTTAAAGTGTACCTGTAAAGATACACTTTACATGATTGAATCCTAGAGAATTATATGCGACTAATCACCTGCTGAATAACATCTTTAGTTGTTTGAATATTATTTTCTGTTAACGTTGGATGCACGAGGAACATTAGGCTGGTTTCACCCAGTTTTTGAGCATTCTTCAGACGCTCTTTTGGACGCCATGGCGTGTCATCAAAAGCATGCTCCAAGTAGACTTCTGAACAAGACCCACTAAAACATGGTACACCTTCGGCATTAATTTCAGTCATGATTCGGTCACGTGACCAGCCTTCTGGTAAAGCATCAGTATTGACTTGTACATAGCATTTATAGGCAGCATGTACATAATCATCTGATGGACGATGAACTGTAAAATATGGACTATCTGCAAATGCAGCATAAATTTTTTCCATATTTGCATTACGCTGTGCTGTCCATTTGGACATCTTTTTCAATTGAATCCGTCCAATCACAGCCTGCATTTCCATCATGCGCCAGTTGGTACCAAAGGAGTCATGTAACCAGCGGAATCCCGGTGGATGCTGTTTGTTATATATACTGTCAAAGTTTTTACCATGATCTTTATAGGACCACATTTTTTTCCACAGGGTTTCGTCATTGGTGGTGACCATACCGCCTTCACCGCCTGTAGTCATAATCTTGTCCTGGCAGAAGGACCAGGCCGCAACATGACCGATTGAGCCGGCAGATTTACCTTTATATTTTGCTCCATGCGCCTGTGCACAGTCTTCGATCACATACAGGCCTTTATCGGCAGCCAGCTGCATGATCGGATCCATGTCACACATCCATCCTGCCAGATGCACACAGATAATGGCTCTGGTATTGGGTGTGATGACCGCTTCAATAGTGCGACGGGAGATATTTTGGGAGTCCAGTTCGACATCAGCAAAGATCGGGTTTGCCCCAGCCGTTACAATAGAACTAGCCGAGGCCAGAAAGGTACGTGAGGTCACAATCACATCATCCTCTGCGCCAATACCTAATGCCTTGAGTGCGACATCAAGTGCTACAGTTCCATTAGCCAATGCCACTGCATACCGAGTTTCTGCGAATCGGGCAAATTCTTTTTCAAACTCGCGGCATTCCTGTCCGGTCCAGTAGTTGACTTTATTCGACAACAAAACCTGGGAAACCGCATCCGCTTCTTCCTGAGTAAAACTTGGCCATGGTTCAAATGCAGTGTTTAACATGATGTTTCCTGAATTTTTAAAATTTAAAAACTTATTTTTTCTCTAAGATTCGTGCCGGATTGCCAACTACTGTCACACCCGGTGGAACGCTTTTGGTAACCACAGCTCCCATACCCACTACAGCGCCTTTGCCAATCACTAAAGGCTTGTCAGGTGTACCCTGTTTAATCACGGCACCTGTACCAATATAGGCATGGTCTTCGATATGGATATTGCCATTGCATTTCACCCCAGGAGCAAAGGTGACGTAATCACCGATGACACAGTCATGAGCGACATAGCTATAAATATTGGCATGAAAGAATTTTCCAATTTTGATATTGGATGTCAGACAAGTAAAAGGACAAAGTAAACTTCCTTCACCAATATGCACCTCATCTAGAATAACTGTATTGCCTGCATGAACATCTAGATGCTGTATCTGGTCCTCATTTAAACGCTGAACCAGTTTTTCACGAACTTGACTATTCGCGATAGCAATGGTTACAGCCTTATGGGTATTTGGTGTAGCGAGAAAATCCTGATAACTTAGAACAGCATAGCCATTTAAACTATTGCCAGCTTGGCTATCATCGATAAAAACAAAGTTATCTTTGGTTAAGGTTGGAAATTGCTGGCGAACCAATGGCATAACTTCTTTACCAAAACCACTTGCACCGTAAACACCAATATATAAAGCTTTCATTATGTTTCGTCCTTGTGTTGTGAGCCAGTAAAACGTGTCATAGTCGCTTCACCCTCGGCACTGATATCATCTTTTGCTAAAACTTTATGTACCGTTTTAAACATGATTTTGAAGTCGAGCCAGATGGACTGATTTTCGACGTACCAGGTATCCAGCTTGAATTTTTCTTCCCAGCCAATGGCATTACGTCCATTGACCTGCGCGTGACCCGTCATGCCCGGTCTTACATCATGGCGTTTGGCCTGTTCAGGGCTGTAAAGCGGCAGGTATTCCATCAACAATGGGCGTGGGCCGACAATACTCATATCACCTTTGATTACGTTCCACAGTTCCGGCATTTCATCCAGACTGGTGGAGCGCAGCATTTTGCCAAAGGGGGTTAATCGCTCACTGTCTGGTAAGGGGTTGCCTTGAGCATCTACAGCATCTTTCATGCTGCGAAATTTAATCATTTCAAAGGGCTTGCCATGTAACCCGGGACGCACCTGGCGAAACAAGACTGGAGAGCCCAGATTTTTTTTCACTTTGTAAGCAACAAAGGCATAAAGTGGTGAAAGCAGGATCAGGGCGATGGAAGCGATGATAATATCGAGAAGGCGTTTTAGCATTTAGATCAAACCCATTTCTTGCATCATATGTGTGTTTACCTGATGTACATCGTATTTATGAAGTGCGATTTCTCGGGAGCGGCTTCCCATTTTAGCGATAAGCTCTGGCTGAAGAATCAGTTTCTCCATTGCTTTTACTAAACTTTCCACGGATTTTACTTCAACTAGAAAGCCGTTATCGCCATCGGTAACAGTTTCACGACAACCTGGTGCGTCCGTGGTAATAATTGCCCTGCCCATTGCCATGGCTTCTAAAACTGTACGGGGTGTACCCTCACGATACGACGGCAACACATACACCGAACTTTCTGCAATTGCAGGGCGAACATCGGATAGTTTCCCCCAGTAGTTTAATGTGTTACTGGCCACCCATTGATCCAGTTCTTGCTGACCAATGGCCGAAGGATTTTCATCAATCCAGCCCACCAGATTAAATTCTACATGCGGATATTTATGTTTTATGATTTTTGCTGCTTCGGCATATTCACGAACACCTTTATCTACCAGTAAACGTGCAATCAGCAAGAAGGAAATTTTAATTTTTTGATCAGCAGTTAGAGGCAAAGGCAATACATTAAAGTCGGCAACATTGACCCCCGAACCGTTCACTACTACTGTAGGCGTTTGAGTGTTTAAAAGCTTTAAATCCTGAAAAAGTTTTAAGTCATCCGGATTTTGGAAAAATGCCTTATGACTGTGCGACAATGCCTGCTGGTATAAACCATGAACCAGTTTCTGGAAAACACTACGCTTAGTCTGAGTTTCTACATTTTGAAATGCATAGCCCAAACCTGTAATTAAGGCATATCGATTCGGTACTTTTGCTAGCCACGCAGCGAGTGTTCCATAGATCACCGGCTTGATCGTATAAGATAAAACATAATCAGGTTTGATTTTTTTTATAAGCGTATACATGGTCCCTAAGGTTTTTAAGTCTGCTACAGGATTAGCACCTGTACGCTGCATGGAAACTTCATGTACGAAATAACCAAGTTCTAACAGTTTTTCATGCTCGGCAAAAAAATAAGTTAGATCGGGTGCAATAATATGGATTTCATAGCCGTGATTATGGATCGATTCAAGCAATTTTCCACGGAAATTTAATACTGAAGGGAGAAAACTAGAAATAATTAAAAATTTCATTATTTTAAACTCTTATCTAATTCTTTATTTTTAGCACCAATAACACTTAATAATAAAAATATTAAGCAGGGTAAAAACATCCATTTTTGTCTCATAGCAATACCTAAATTCGCTGTAGTAGTAGCTAACATTATCAAACAGATAAAAAAGTATACCCATAAAAAATACGATTTGACTCAATTGAAGGTTTAGATTTCTCTAAGTAGGCAACGACCCCTAAAATTAATAAATAAATTAAAATAATATTGTCCAATGAAGCAATTAGTGCAAATAGTGTATGAGCTTCAAATGGTAAAGGTCTAAATAGATAGCTTAGCATTTGCATTGGCAAGCTCATTGAGGCTATATCTAAACTACTACCCCCACTTAAATTGGAATTCTGTCTTTTATCTACGTATGCATCTACATCGGACAACTCATCTGCTTCTGACAAACCAATATAATTTACCATTATAGGAATAATAAAAGCTGTAATAATAAGTGATATAGTTCCAAAAAAAACTTTTATATACAATGAGGTTCTTTTGTCGAAAATAATCGAAAAAGCAAATGCAATAGCTAGTGCAGCACCTATGTGAGGTCGTACCATAAACATAGAAAAAATTGAAAAAAATAATAATAATTTGCGATTTTTAAAATCTAGTGCAGACCATAATGCTAAACCTAATGCCATAAATGAAATAGCATCTTTTCCGAGTGCAGTAGTCCAGAAACTTATTGATGGTAAAAAAACAATTACCCAACCTAGTAATTTAATATTTTTACTTTTGTATAATGTTGCTTGCTTTATTGATCCTGCAAATGCTAATAAGCCAATATAACCAATATAACCATGTATTAAAAATTGATCAACATAAGAAAAACCAAGAAAGTTATACAAAAAGTAAGTAAAATATATTATAAAAGAGGTACCAAAATTAAACTCCCTGTTATCAAAATTTAATGCATTATAATAATATTTATTTGAATCCGCCCCAAAAGTTAAAGCAAACCATATATATACCACACAAAATAAAGTATGCCAAAGGTATAAAGACAAACTTAATTTGTAATTTATCTTAAAGTAATTACAAACCTTTAGAGATAAAATTAAAAATATAGAAAATAATATAGGTGCCCAAATAATATTTGAAAAAGCATCAAACTGATACATCACATTCCCTTTAAATAGATTTCTTCATATAAAACTACAATACGAGATAAAGGAAATTCTTTCAAAATTCGTTCCTTATTTTCAGTTATAACTTCTGAAAAATCTTTTATACTACTTAATATATCTTCTAATATACTTAAAATTTCAATTTTATCTTGTGCTATAAATTTTTCATTATTTAATAAATATTTAGAATCTCCAACATCTAATGCCGTAACTAAAGTACCAATAGCCATAGCCTCTCCTAAAACATTTGGAAAGCCTTCTGTTTTAGAATGCAAACAAAAAATATCCATTGTTTTTAGGCATTTTGGTATATCACTTCTCTGACTAAGCAAGCGAAAATTTTTTACCAAATTATTTTCTTGCAGCCATTTCATTAAAACTTCATTGTTTTCGTCATTATCACGACCAACCATCATAAACTTTAAATTGGGGAAATCTTTAACTAATAAAGCAGCAACCTCAACAAATAACTTTTGATTCTTGACTTCATTAAAACGTCCAACTGAACCAATCACAATATCTATATCTGATAGACCTAACTCTTGTCTAAGTTGCATTCTATCTTCTTCTGTCGCCACAAGTTTGTCTAACTCAAACCCATTCGGTATCACAACCATTTTACTAGCATCATACCCAACCTGAATATGTAAATCTTTTGACACATGAGCAGCACAAACAATTTTTTTAGGAATACGATACGATAATTTAGCACATATTCCTCGTAAAACGACTGTTATGCGAGATGCACCTTGAGTTACATCTGTTGTGCGGATACCCCAAATAATATTGTCAATACCAACCTGTTTAGCGGCCAAACCTCCCAAAAAGTCAGCATGGTACATCCAAGTCTGCACTACATCGGGACGAACCTGCTGTATCAGTTTTTTGAGTTTAAAAAATATTACTGGAAGCTTAAAAACAGATGTCATCCCCAATGTATACACAGGAATCCCCTGATCTACGAGAGTCTTCCCTACAACCCCCAAATCTGTTAAAGAAACAACTTCATGTTGATATTCACCTTTTTGTTGGCTATGCAGAACCAAACGCTTTAGCATCAGTTCTGCCCCTCCTACATTCAGACCAATAATAATATGAAGTACTTTTTTAGACATGCTTTTTCTCAACGAAAGTGAAAAGACCATACCCCAAGGTATCTTCGTGATGAGAGGTTTCATCAACAAAGCACCATTCTTGATTATTTTCTATATAGTAACCCTCTGATTTTCTTAACGCACTTGAGCCAAAATTCGTACCTTGGTACTCAATCAGATAAACATGATTATCCTTTAATGCTAAATCCATAGAAATATATGGGTTTTCAAGCTTAGTAAATATTTCTTTCGCAAAATCTAAAACTATAGCAGGGACATCATGGTAGTTAAACTTCTTACTACCACTAGCACGAAAGTCTCCTTCTCTTACATCTCTACGCATCGCATAAAAACGTTCACCAATCACCAATACTCGGTAATCACAAGTTAAGTCTTCTATAAAATTCTGTGTGATAAATCGTTTAAATGGCTTGTAGTAGTAACGATATAAAAGATAATTTTCTTTAGGTAATTGATACTGTCGAATAATATTTTTTATCTTACGCTTAGTGTTCAACCCAAATTGTTTTTTTTTAATACGTTCTAAATCACTCTCACTCTTAACAAGTTCGACACCGCTACTTCCAGAACCACCTACTGTTTTAAATACATAGGGAAATGCAATATCTAGTTGATCAATATCAAATAAATATTCACTAGATAAATGATCAATACCTTTTTTCTTTCTTACAGCCTCTTGAAACCCCTTGTTCTCATGAGCCAACAATATTTCATAAGATGGTGCAAGTAAGCATTGATCCTTTACAAAATACAGAACATCTTTCAAATAAGCTCGCACTTCTTCTTGTTCAAAAGAAGTGTAAATCAAGATATCATTCTGTTTAAATTCCATATGCCGAATATCTGTAATCGAAATATATTGCACATCATAATTATGAGTTAAAAAAGGTGCTGCTAAACGCTTTACATCTAAAGTATTCCAACTGTTTATAGCACTGCCAAAATAACCATTGGGTAGAGTTGCAAAATATACTTTTTTCATAGTCTTTTCTTAAATTCCAATATATTGAGTTTTTTGGTTTTCAATTTTCTTAAACATAATAAATGCAGTTGTAGCTAAGAGAAATTGACAAGAAAAAATATTGGCCGCACCACCAATGAGCCCAAAGGCTGTAATTAGTGGGTATGATGCAATTAATCCAAGAATAGATACTGTAATTGTAATCTTCATTACGATCCTATCATAACCTCTTGCTATTAAATAATTCGTCGCATAAATATGGTAAACAACAACACTCGTTACACCAGAAATTAAGATTAAAAACACAACTGATGCTTGCTTATCTGTAATACCAATCCATTGGAATACCCAAGGGTGAATGAAGGCGGCACATACTGCTAGTAACACAAAAAAACCAATATAATATTTACTATAAATATAAAACTTGTCTTTATTTCTCACCAAGTAGGGAAAAACAACAGTTGAAACAACAGAGTTAAATACATTAAGTAAATTTACAATTTGTCGAATTGCGCCAAATACACCTGCTGCATAGTTGCCTAGTAGAAGACCAACGAGAAAGGTTGTCGTGTTATTATAAAAGTTAGGCATAAATTGGTTAACAAACAAAGGAAAACCTTTATATAAGGTTGTCTTAACTTGTGCAACTCTTACCAATCGCAACCGAATAGAAAAATGTTTATAAATAATGTAATAAGCAATCAATGCACTTAGAAGATATCCACAACCAAACAATACTGGATATATCCAATAATCCTGTGGTTTATGAATAAATAAAAACACACCTATCGTAAAAGATATTTTTACCGACAAATCAAGAATTGTAATATATCTCATTCTTTCTATGCCACGAAAGAACCACTCTGGAAACATAGTATGCCCAATAAGTGTTAAGCACATAAGACAGAAAATGAGACTATCTTCTCTAAATTGAGGAGTAAAGCATATAATCGGAATTAAAACCACTAAGCTTAGTATTAACAAAGTAAACTTAGACCACAGAGTCTTACTATAAATAAAATTTAATTGCTTCTTACTATGTTTGTGTTTTGCAATTTCCCTTGTTGCAGAGAGATTAAAACCATAATCTGTAACTGCTTGAAAATACATAATCAGCGACATAGCAAGTACAATTGCACCATAGTAATGAAACCCTAATACTTTAATTAGATAGGGTAACGTTACCAATGGCAAAATAAGATTAATCAGTTTTAAAGCAGATAATGAAAAAAAATTATCAACTAAACGTCGTATATCTTTGTTTTTAAATACACGCTGTATTTTTGACATTTTTATTCAACGAGGTGGCTAACATACCATGTCATTGCCAATCCAACACCTTGCATAATTCGATATAGTGGTTCATAACCTAGCAATGTTTTGATTTTGGTTACATCTGCCTGAGAGTGTCTTACATCTCCAGCTCGAAACTCACGATATACAGGTTCTTTGGTATAAGATACACCTTGCTCATTTAACGCAGATTTAATCGCATTAAATAAGTCATTGAGTGTCGTTCGATCACCTACTGCAACATTATAGACTTGGTTTTTTGCTTCATCATTTTCAGTGGTTGCTGCCAAAATATTGGCTTGAACCGTATTTTCAATAAAACAAAAATCTCGACTGGTTTCACCATCACCATTAATAAAGACATCTTCACCTTGAATCATGGCTGCTGTCCACTTTGGGATCACAGCTGCATATGCTCCATTTGGATCTTGACGTTGACCAAAGACGTTAAAGTAACGTAAGCCAACCGCTTTAAAGCCATAAGTACGCGCAAATACATCTGCATATAACTCATTGACATACTTGGTGACGGCATAAGGTGAAAGTGGGTTACCAATATTTTCTTCCACTTTTGGTAATGCTGGATGGTCACCATAAGTTGAACTGCTGGCTGCATAGGTAAAACTTTTGACTTCTGCATCTCGTGCAGCCGTCAGCATATTTAAAAAGCCGGTAATATTGGCTGCATTAGTGGTAATCGGGTCGGCAATCGAACGAGGTACAGAACCTAAAGCGGCTTGGTGCAAAACATAGTCAACTCCTGCACAGGCTGTCTGGCAGTCTTCAAAATTCCGTATATCACCTTCATAAAACTTGAAGTTTGCCCATTGTTCAGGCTTAACGAGACTTTGCACTTCATCCAGATTATGCTGATGACCTGTGGCAAAATTATCCAGACCGACCACATTTTGGTTCAGCTTTAACAGGGTTTCCAGTAAATTTGAGCCAATAAAGCCTGCTACACCGGTAATTAACCAGGTTTTTGGTGCTTGTTGTAATTGCTCGCATACAGTTTGATATTGGCTCACGTTTATGGTCCCTATAGATTACAGACGAAGGTCAGATTCAGATTGATCCAGTACATATTTCAGGTCATATAAAATATGTGCTGACTTGCCTAGGACACGTAATGCTTCGGCACCCATGGCTTTAAACTGATCATGGGCAACGGCCAGAATCACCGCGTCATACTGCCCCTGCTCCAGATTGGCGACTGGAGTAATCCCGTATTCATGTTGGGCTTCGTTTGCGTCCACCCATGGGTCATACACATCGGCAGCAATATTGTATTCTGTCAGTTCATTAACAATATCAATAATTTTAGTGTTACGAATATCCGGGCAGTTTTCTTTAAAACTTAAGCCTAAAACCAGAACCTTGGCACCTTCAACCTGAATTTTTTTCTTGATCATGGCCTTGACCAGCTGGGTAACCACATAAGCCCCCATGCCATCATTTAAACGGCGACCCGCCAGAATAATTTCAGGGTGATAACCGATAGACTGTGCCTTATGAGTCAAATAGTATGGATCGACACCAATACAGTGTCCACCGACCAGACCTGGACGGAATGGCAAGAAATTCCATTTGGTACCAGCAGCCTGCAATACTGCTTCAGTATCAATTCCCATTTTATTAAAGATCACGGCCAGTTCATTAATCAGGGCAATGTTGACATCACGCTGGGTATTTTCAATGACTTTTGCCGCTTCAGCCACTTTAATGCTAGTCGCTTTATGCGTACCTGCCTCAATCACCAGGTTATACACCTGATCAACAAATTCAGCGACTTCAGGGGTAGAACCTGAGGTAATTTTCAAAATATTGGTCACTCGGTGCAATTTATCGCCCGGGTTAATTCGCTCCGGACTATAACCGGCAAAGAAGTCCTGATTGAACTTCAGGCCTGATACCTGTTCCAAAACTGGAATACAGGTCTCTTCAGTTGCCCCCGGATATACCGTAGATTCATACACCACCACATCACCTTTTTTAAGCACCTGACCAATGCTGGTCGAAGCTTTAACAAGTGGGGTCAAATCTGGCTGCTTAAATTCATCAATCGGTGTAGGAACAGTAACAATAAAAAAATTACATTTTTTTAAATCTTCTAACGTAGAAGAGAAACTTAGCTTCTTAGCTTGATTTAATTCTTCTGGTGATACTTCTAAAGTATGATCTTGACCACCTTTTAATTCATCAATACGCTTCTCGTGAATATCAAACCCTACAACTGGTAAGTTTTTCCCAAATTCTACTGCAAGTGGCAAACCTACATAACCTAAACCAATCACCGCAATTTTTAAATCTGCAATAGATAGCATGTCAACGCCTTATTTATACTGTGCTTATAGAGATTAAAATCTTCCGGCACGAATAGTATCAGAAAACAATAAAACTTCTATTATGATTTGTGCTCAAATAACTCAAAATATAAAATAATGTATATTTTTTGTGAAAATTTAGTATTTTATTTATTATAAGTATCGTCTCTTATAAGCTTAATTTTTCTTTTAAAAGATGGTAATAAGTTACAATTTGTGATGTATATAACCAGTAACTTGGGTAGAATAGCTTCAATTTGAATGAATCTAAAAATTAATATTTAGGAAAGCCTGTGCGACACTTTCAATTAGCTGTTTTATTGGCATGTGGTATCACCACTACAGGGTGTGCAATCACCTCTGGTCTACAAACAAATGACTTACCAAGTGAGGGCATTTATCAAACTGATCTCGGTACTACAGTAAATGTCATTAAACTAGATCAAGAATCAATTATGGCTGCTCAGCCTGCTGTACATAATATTCAACAAGAATATGCTCATCTTTTTAGTACATCACACCGCAGCTATCAGTTGAGTCCGGGTGATATTTTATCTATTTATTTATGGGCTTATCCAGAACTTACCTCTGCAAGTAATGTTACGAGTGATCAGTCTGCGCAAGCGAATGGCTTCCAGATCGATTCAGATGGCTATATTCATTTTCCAATTATTGGACGCTATCAAGCTTCAGGAAAATCAGTAGCTCAGGTCAATCGTGAATTACGTACCCAATTATCACGTTACTTAAAGACTCCAGATGTCATCGTCCGGGTATTATCATATCAAGGTAAAAGATATTCGGTTCAGGGCAATGTTGTAAAAGGCGGCCAGTTTTATCTCAATGATCAACCTGTTAGTGTTTATACCGCATTAGGAATGGCAGGTGGTATTAATCCTGCACAAGGCGATAATACTTCAATTACATTGGTCCGTCAGGGACGTTCCTATAGTCTAAATACAATAGAATTAGAAAAGGCCGGATTCTCTCTACATAATTTATTAATACAGCCTAATGACACCTTATATATCAATAATCGTGAGAATCAAAAAATTTACGTTATGGGTGAGTCAGGTAAAAACCAGTCTCTACCTATACGTGACCAAGGCATGAGTCTTAGCGATGTAATTGGGGAAAGCTTGGGATTAAATCCACTTTCTGCGAGTCGCAGTAAAATTTATGTAGTACGAAGTAATGTAAATTCTCCAATAACAGAAATATATCATATGGATCTCAGTAATATTGGGGACTTTGGCCTAGCAAATCAGTTTAAAATGCGTAGCAATGATATTGTTTATGTAGATGCTTCAGGTCTTGCACGCTGGCAACGTGTAGTTAACCAGGTTATTCCTTTCTCAAATGCATTGTATAATTTAGATCGTTTGGGGAACTAATGAAAATTAACAATATTTTAGTGGTCTGTATTGGTAATATTTGTCGTAGCCCAATGGCAGAATATTTTTTAAAACAGGAATATCCTCATTTAAATATTGAATCTGCAGGTATTTCTGGTTTAATTGGCCATGCAGCTGATGAAAAAGCGAGTCTATGTATGCAACGCTTTGGAATTGATATGAGTCCTCATGTTGCAAAAAAACTGAATGCAGAACTCATTAAAAAAGCCGACCTGATATTAGTTATGAGCCAGAATCAGCAAAAACATATAGAACAAACTTGGCCTTTTGCTAAAGGTAAAACCTTTAGACTTGGACATTGGCAAAGTAAAAATATTGCCGATC
This sequence comes from Acinetobacter sp. UBA2581, assembly GCF_002339435.1. Classification (NCBI taxonomy): domain Bacteria; kingdom Pseudomonadati; phylum Pseudomonadota; class Gammaproteobacteria; order Moraxellales; family Moraxellaceae; genus Acinetobacter; species Acinetobacter sp. UBA2581. The sequence continues at coordinate 31,332 of NZ_DDLD01000112.1, forward strand.
CTTATCAGCATGATCAAACAGTCTTTGATGAAATTTGTAGATTGATTCAAGACTGCATTACTGACTGGAAAAAATATATTTAAGTTTTTTAATATTTTCACTTTTTGATATTTAAATTATGAGCCAAACTGCCAATACCGAAGATACTATTGATCTGAAGGAATTATTTTTTTCCTTAATTGCTCAATGGAAACTGATCACGATCTGCATATTATTAAGTTTAATTGCGGCTTTATTATATTTACGGATTACTCCAGATACCTACAATGTAGATGCTCTGGTACAAGTAGAAGATAGTAAAGGTGCATCATCAGCTCTATTAGGTGATCTATCTAATATGATTGAGCAGAAATCTCCTGCTCAAGCTGAAATCGAGATTTTAAAATCACGTCTTGTCCTTGGCTCAGTAATTAACCAGTTAAACTTGGACCTTGTAATTTCTGGTACTGAAGATTCGATCTGGAATCGATTATTAAAAAATCATAATTATGATATTCAGTATTCAACAAAATCCGTACTCTTTAAAGATAATCAACAAAGTTTTGATGTAAGACAGTTTGATATTCCAAATTATTATAAAAATAAAAATCTGCTATTAAGTTTCGATCATAATAAATATAATCTGACTGATGCTGCAACAAATGAAATTATATTTACTGCTCCTTTAAACCAAACCAGTCAAATTCAATCAAGATATGGTCTTTGGAAAGTCGCCATTTATAGTAAAGATCTCTTAGATTCTACTTATAATATTCAAAAGCTGACTTTGCCTGCGGCAGTGCAACGTGTACTTAATAATTATTCCGTTGCTGAAAAAGGTAAAATGACCGGTGTTCTAGGATTAAATTATCAGGGCTATGATAAACAGCACATTACCCAAGTATTGAATGCAATCTTAGCAGCCTATAGTCAGCAAAATATTGAACGACGTTCAGCTGAATCGGCTCAAACGCTGAAGTTTCTAGATGAACAACTCCCTGAGTTGAGCCAACAGCTAGATCAGGTAGAACGTGAATTTAACCAGTTCCGTCAACAATATAATACTGTGGACTTAACTAAAGAATCAGAACTGTATTTGACTCAAAGTATTGCTCTAGAAACACAAAAAGCTGAACTTGAACTTAAAGTTGCTGAAGCTTCTGCACGTTATACTGAAGAACATCCAGTAATGGAGCAAATGAATGCTCAACTCGGTGCAATTAATAATAAAATTGCAGCATTGGGTAATACTTTAAAGCAGCTTCCTGATTTACAGCGTCGTTACTTACAACTCTATCGCGAGGTTGAAGTTAAACAACAGTTATATACAGGATTGCTTAATACGTACCAACAGCTTCGCATTGCTAAGGCAGGTGAAATTGGTAATGTGCGTATTGTTGATACTGCCGTAGAACCAATTGAACCGATTAAACCAAAGAAATTACAAATTATAATTCTATCTATCTTCTTAGGCGGTTTTTTAGGAACATTAATCGCTTTATTACGCAATATGATGCGTTCAGGAATCAAAGATTCAGCACAAATTGAAAGAGAGTTAGATCTGCCTGTATATGCAACAGTTCCTCGATCTCCTCTCCAAGAAAGTCGCGTCAATTTGCTGAAAAAGAAAAAGAGTATTCCTATTCTTGCGGTTAAAGATAGTAGTGATATTGCAATTGAAAGCTTACGCAGTATGCGTACTGCAATCCATTTTGCTTTGAGTAATGCCAAAAATAATATTATTGCACTTTCAGGTCCAGCTCCTGAAATTGGTAAATCATTCATTACTACTAACTTAGCCACTATTTTAGCTCAAGGCGGAAGCCGGGTATTAGTGATTGATGGTGATTTGCGTCGTGGTTATTTAAATAAATATTTTAATAAAGAAGTGCAACCAGGCTTATCTGAACTATTAAATCATCAAAATAGCTATGAAGATGTAGTTCAAAACTCACAGGTTGATAACTTGTTCTTTGTTACTCGAGGTAAAAGTCCAGTAAATCCATCTGAATTACTCAGTACAGATAAGTTCAAAGTTTTTCTTGAACAAGCTTCTACTAATTTCGATTACGTATTAATTGATACTCCGCCGATATTAGCCGTAACCGATGGTATCATCATTGCGCAATATGCTGGTGTAAATCTATTAATTGCACGTCATGGTAAAACACAAATTAAAGAGCTTGAGATTACTGTTACTCGTTTTGAACAGGCTAATGTAAAAGTTAATGGTGTTATTCTGAATGATGTACAAAAAGGACCAGGTAATGGCTATGGGTACGGATATAACTATGCTTATGCTTATAAGGCTTCAAAAGATGGAGACTAAGGTAAATTTAATTCATAGCAATCAAATTTATCCTAAAAAATAAAGATAACTTCATTGTTATCATAAAGCTTCAAACTAAGGTAGAGCAATCAAATTAGTTTGAAGCTTTTTATATTTATCCTAGTATGAAATTAGTTATAGTCTTATAATAGATCTCTTTCATAAATCAAAAAACGATCTTCTTTTTGGTTAATATTTGCACTCCGGATTTCTTGGCATTCGTGCATAATCTGCGGATGAAATACATCGATTCAAACAAGCTTTCTGATCTTCAGTTCAAGCGATACACAGGCATCTCATGGTCAACTTTCTATTTGATGGTTGAGCAATTGCAAAAGCATGTCTCTGCCAAAGGCAGACCGCCCAAGTTAAGCCTGGAGGATCAGGTTCTGCTCTGTCTGAGCTATTGGCGGGAATACCGAACCTTATTTCACGTTGCGACGAGTTACGGGGTTTCAGAGCCTACAGCCTCAAGAATTGTCCGTCATATTGAAGACTGCCTGATTCGGTCCAATCTGTTTAATTTACCCAAAGATTTACCCGAGGGCGAAGGCATCGACTGGAATGTTGTGATCGTGGATGCCACGGAAATTCCAATCCAAAGGCCTAAAAAAACAGAAGAAAAGCTATAGCGGCAAGAAAAAGACGCATACCTTTAAAGTACAGGCCATGATTCACTACAAAACTCAGCAAATTCTGAGTTTATGTACCAGTCGCGGTGCAGTGCATGATTTCGAGTTGTTCAAACGCAATTTAAACCAGATTCCTTTTGGGGCTTTTATCCTTGTAGATAAAGGCTATCAGGGGATTTATGTGTTGTATCCGAATAGCCTGTTGCCCTTAAAAGCCAAAAGACACTGTAAATTGGATCCTGAATTGAAAATCTATAATCAGGAAATCAATAAAAGAAGAATCGGAATTGAGCATGTATTTGGCAGCCTGAAAACTTTCAAAATCCTTGCTGAGCGT
>NZ_DDLD01000093.1:0-52368 GCF_002339435.1 Acinetobacter sp. UBA2581
CCAATCGCAATGGACCCAGGTCTACGTTTTGCGATCCGTGAAGGTGGTCGTACAGTTGGTGCTGGTGTAGTTGCTAAAGTAACTGCATAATCATAGAATAGAAAATAAGCTGGAGTTTCGGCTCCAGTTTATCTACAGGCCAGTAGTTCAATTGGTAGAGCGTCGGTCTCCAAAACCGAATGTTGGGGGTTCGAGTCCCTCCTGGCCTGCCAAGTTTTTTTCAAAAGACGCTTGATGTCGGCAAAACTGGTCATATAATAAGTCGCGAAACCTACGACGAGTACAAAAATGTCGAATGATAAATCACGCGACGCATTAAGCGAAGCGGCAATTCCTCAAAGAAATAATCCTGCTGTAGATGTAAGTTCTAGTTCTCCATTAGACATTGTTCTATGGGTTATCGCCTTGATTTTATTGGTCGGTGCTATGATGGTAAACCAATATTTACCTGCATACTGGGCGCCTGCGAATGATATTTGGGTGCGCGTTGGGGTAATTTTGGCTTGTATCGTTGTGGCATTCGGTTTATTATACGCCACCCATCAAGGCAAAGGCTTTGTTCGTCTTCTTAAGGATGCACGAATCGAGTTACGTCGAGTGACCTGGCCTACCAAACAAGAGACTATGACCACATCTTGGCAAGTCCTTGCTGTTGTAGTGATTGCAGCCATTGTTCTATGGTGCTTTGACTATATTTTAGGCTGGTTAATGAAGTTTATTATCGGGTAAGAGAGCTATGAAACGTTGGTACATTATTCATGCCTATTCAGGTTATGAAAAACAAGTGATGCGTTCGCTTAATGATCGAATCCAGCGTAGCGCTGTTGCCGATAGCTTTGGTGAAGTCCTTGTTCCTACCGAAGAAGTGGTAGAAATGAAGGATGGCAAGAAGCGTAAATCAGAGCGTAAGTTCTTTCCTGGCTATGTATTAGTCGAAATGGAAATGAATGATGACACTTGGCACATCGTGAAAGAGTGTCCAAAAGTGCTTGGCTTTATTGGTGGTACGGCTGAAAAACCGGCTCCAATTACGCAAAAAGAAGCTGATGCAATCCTTGCACGTGTACGCAATACTGGTGAAGCACCGCGTCCTAAGACCATGTTTGAACCAGGCGAAGAATTACTCGTAATTGACGGTCCATTCACTGACTTTAAAGGTGTGGTGGAAGAAGTGCTTTACGACAAGTCACGCTTAACGCTGACGATTAATGTATTTAACCGACCAACTCAGGTTGAACTGGAATTTCGCCAAGTCGAAAAAACAGTTTAATTTGTTCGGGTTGAAAACGCCTGATTTGCGTGCAAATCAGGCATTGTTGTTGTAACGGTATCGTTACTTGAAATCATTGGGGAGCCTAGCGGCGTTTGCACCCAGAGGTAATTTGAAATGGCTAAGAAGATTGACGGCTATATCAAGCTGCAAGTTCCAGCTGGTAAAGCGAATCCATCTCCACCGATTGGTCCTGCACTAGGTCAACGTGGTGTTAACATCATGGCATTCTGTAAAGAATTCAATGCTGCTACACAAAAAGTTGAAGCTGGTCTGCCAATTCCAGTCGTGATCACTGTGTACAACGACAAGTCGTTCACATTTATCATGAAAACTCCACCTGCTGCTGTTCTTCTTAAGAAAGCTGCTGGTATCCAAAAGGGTTCTTCTGTACCTAACAAAACTAAAGTTGGTAAGTTGACTCGTGCTCAATTGGAAGAAATCGCGACTACTAAAGAACCAGATTTAACTGGTGCTGATTTAGACGCGCGTGTACGTACCATCGCTGGTTCTGCACGTTCTATGGGCTTGGAAGTGGAGCTATAAGACATGGCAAAGTTAACTAAACGTCAAAAAGCCATTGCTGCTGCTGTAGAAGCACAGAAAGTTTACACTTTAGAAGAAGCTGTAGAAGTTCTTACTAGCCTTCCAGCTGCGAAATTCAAAGAATCTTTGGACATCGCTGTAAACCTAGGTGTTGACCCTCGTAAATCTGATCAGGTTGTTCGTGGCGCGACTACTCTTCCTGCAGGTACTGGTAAAACTGTACGCGTAGCTGTATTTGCTCAAGGCGCTGCTGCTGAAGCTGCGAAAGAAGCTGGTGCGGACGTTGTTGGTTTCGACGATCTTGCTGAAAGTATCCAAGGCGGAAACCTTGACTTCGACGTAGTGATTGCTGCTCCTGATGCAATGCGCGTTGTTGGTAAACTGGGTACGATTCTTGGTCCACGTGGCTTAATGCCAAACCCTAAAGTGGGTACTGTAACTCCTGACGTTGCGACTGCAGTTAAAAATGCAAAAGCTGGTCAAGCACGTTACCGTGTAGACAAAGCGGGTATCATTCACGCTGCGATCGGTCAAGTAGGTTTCTCTGCTGAAGCTGTTCGTCAAAACGTTGAAGCTCTTGTAGCTGACCTTAAGAAAGCAAAACCTGCTACTTCTAAAGGTGTTTACATCCAAAAGATCACTCTAAGCTCTACTATGGGTCCTGGTCTGATTGTTGATGTAGCAAACGTTTCTAAATAAGTTTTAAACTTATACAGAATTTTAAAGCCCTGAGTAAAAATCAAAGCGCTGCTTTGATTTTTACGCAAGAAACGCTCCGTCTCTTGCGAACTTAGGCAGACTTTGAATTGATAAATGTAAATTTATCAGCGTCAAAGACCTCAGGCGAGGGGAGTTTTATGCTTCTTTCTTAATATTCCAGCCTGCGTAGACGCGGTGGTGTGATTTGTTCATCCTCCGCGTGTGATTTCAGAGATGAATTCACGAATTGGGAGTGTGCTTGTATCAGGCACATAAATCACCGTTAGGAGGTTTTACAATGGCTCTTCTTATTGAAGGCAAAAAACAGATCGTAGCTGAAGTAAGTGAAATTGCTTCTACTGCATTTGCCGCTGTTGTTGCTGACTACCAAGGTTTAACAGTTGAGCAATTAACTGCTCTTCGTGTTGAAGCTCGTAAACTAGGTGTTAAAACACGTATCGTGCGTAACACTCTGGCTAAACGCGCTCTTCAAGATACTCAATTCAATATCTTGAACGACAGCCTTGTTGGCCCAACAATCTTAGCTTTCTCGACTTCTGAAGACGACATGGGTGCAGCTGCACGCTTGTTCGAAGAATTCGCAAAAACTAACAAAGCATTCGAACTTAAAGCTGCTGCATTTGATGGCAAAGTTTACGAAGGTGCTGAAGTTAGCGTAATCGCGAACCTTCCGAACCAAGAAAAAGCGCTTACTATGCTTGCAAACGTTCTTCAAGCTCCTATTTCGAAATTGGGTCGCCTTATTACTGCGCTCAAAGAGAAAAACGAGTCAGAAGCTGCATAAGCTTAAATTTATTTCCACACCATTCAATTTCCATTTGGAGTTATTCTCATGGCTTTAACTAACGAAGAAATCCTAAACGCAGTTGCAGAAAAAACTGTTCTTGAACTTGTTGAACTAATCTCTGCTTTCGAAGAGAAATTCAACGTATCTGCTGCTGCTGTTGCTGTTGCTGCTGCTCCTGGCGCTGCTGCTGCTGCTGAAGAACAATCAGAATTCAACGTTGAGTTGACTTCTTTCGGTGCTAACAAAGTTGCTGTAATTAAAGCAGTTCGTGAAGCTACTGGTCTTGGCTTGAAAGAAGCTAAAGACATGGTTGAAGGCGCACCTACAGTTCTTAAAGAAGGCGTTTCTAAAGAAGAAGGCGAAGAGCTTAAGAAAAAACTTGAAGAAGCTGGTGCTACAGTTACTCTTAAGTAATTTCTTAAAGGAGCCGGTTTTTTTATAATCGGCTCCAAAAATTGGCTGATGGCTCTTGGGTCATCAGCCTTTTTGCGTTACAATAATCGGCTCGATTTTTGTTTGCATGATATAAAATTCATACAAATTAAAAATAAACATAATGAACAAACGCTTACCAATATTTTTCATTAAAAAAATATTGTTAAGCGTTTTAATACCACTAAAAATTGCAGCATTTGTAAAGAGTGGTGGCCATATCGGCCAGCGTAATTCCTTCTGAGCCCGTTCTGCAGGCGGGCTTGGTTTACACTTTCCGAGGACTCCAGATGGCATACTCATATACCGAAAAGAAACGGATCCGTAAGAATTTTGGTAAATTGCCTAGCGTCATGGATGCTCCGTACCTGCTCGCGATTCAAGTCGACTCGTACAGAACATTCTTACAAGATGGCAAATCACCAAAAAACCGCGAAGATATCGGTCTCCAAGCCGCATTTCGTTCAGTTTTTCCTATTGAAAGTTATTCTGGCAATGCTGCTTTAGAATTCGTTGAGTATAGTCTTGGTAAGCCTGAGTTTGATGTACGCGAATGTATCCTTCGTGGCTCAACTTATGCAGCACCAATGCGCGTAAAAATTCGTTTGATCCTGAAAGATCGCGAAACTAAATCAATCAAAGACGTACGTGAACAAGAAGTCTACATGGGCGAAATGCCGCTTATGACAGACAACGGTACTTTCGTCATTAACGGTACCGAGCGTGTAATCGTATCGCAATTGCACCGTTCACCGGGTGTATTCTTTGACCACGATAAAGGCAAGACTCACTCAAGCGGTAAAGTCCTTTATTCAGCTCGCATCATTCCTTACCGTGGTTCATGGTTAGACTTTGAATTCGATGCCAAAGACCTGGTCTACGTACGTATTGACCGTCGTCGTAAATTGCTTGCGACTGTGGTGCTTCGTGCGTTGGGTTATGCCAACGAACAAATTCTCGACATGTTCTACGAGAAAGTACCTGTGTATCTGGACATGGGTAGCTATCAGATTGACCTTGTTCCAGAGCGCCTGCGCGGCGAAATGGCACAGTTCGACATTGCTGACAAAGACGGCAAAGTCATTGTTGAACAAGGTAAACGTATTAACGCACGTCATGTACGTCAAATGGAAGCATCTGGTCTTGAGAAGCTTTCTGTTCCTGATGAGTACCTGTACGAACGTATCACTGCTGAAGATATCCCACTGAAAGATGGTGATGTGATTGCAGCCAATACTGTTCTGAGCCATGAAATAATGGTGAAAATTGCAGAAGGCGGTGTGAAACAGTTCAACATCCTGTTCACTAACGATATCGACCGTGGTCCGTTCATTGCGGATACATTACGTGCTGATACGACAGTAAGCCGTGATGAAGCGCTTGTAGAAATCTACAAAGTCATGCGTCCAGGTGAGCCACCAACAAAAGAAGCTGCTGAGAACCTGTTCAATAACCTGTTCTTCTCTTCTGAGCGTTATGATCTGTCTCCAGTGGGTCGTATGAAGTTCAACCGTCGTTTGGGTCGTCCTTACGAAGTGGGTACTGATCAGAAGTCACGCGAAGTTGAAGGCATTCTCTCGAATGAAGATATCACTGATGTATTAAAAACATTAGTAGAAATCCGTAACGGTAAAGGTGAAGTCGACGATATCGACCACTTGGGTAACCGTCGTGTTCGTTCTGTAGGTGAAATGACCGAGAACCAATTCCGTGTAGGTCTGGTTCGTGTAGAGCGTGCTGTTAAAGAACGTTTGTCTCAAGCTGAAACTGATAATCTGTCTCCGCAAGACCTGATCAATGCGAAGCCAGTGGCTGCTGCAATCAAAGAATTCTTTGGTTCAAGCCAGTTGTCTCAGTTCATGGACCAAAACAACCCGTTATCTGAAATTACCCACAAGCGTCGTGTATCAGCACTGGGGCCTGGTGGTTTGACTCGTGAACGTGCGGGCTTTGAAGTACGTGACGTACATCAAACTCACTACGGTCGTGTATGTCCAATTGAGACTCCTGAGGGTCCAAACATTGGTTTGATCAACTCGCTGTCTGTTTACGCAAAATGTAACAACTTCGGTTTCCTGGAAACTCCATACCGTAAAGTGGTTGATGGTCGCGTAACTGATGACGTTGAATACCTGTCTGCGATTGAAGAAGTAGGTACTGTGATTGCACAGGCCGACTCTGCAGTAGATAAAGACGGCAACCTGTCTGAAGAATTCGTTTCTGTACGTCACCAAGGTGAATTCGTACGTATGCCTCCTGAAAAAGTGACGCATATGGACGTGTCTGCTCAACAGGTTGTATCTGTAGCAGCATCACTAATTCCGTTCCTTGAGCACGATGACGCCAACCGTGCATTGATGGGTTCGAACATGCAACGTCAGGCTGTTCCTACGTTAATTGCTGACAAACCGCTGGTTGGTACCGGTATGGAAGCGAACGTAGCACATGACTCAGGTGTATGTGTAATCGCGAAACGTGGTGGTCGTATTGAATTTGTTGACGCTTCGCGTGTTGTTATTCGTGTCAACGAAGACGAAATGGTTGCGGGCGAAGCAGGTGTAGATATCTATAACCTGATCAAATACACACGTTCTAACCAGAACACTTGTATCAACCAGAAAGTTCTTGTGAACCTGGGCGATAAAGTAGGTCGTGGTGACGTTCTGGCTGACGGTCCATCAACTGATGGCGGTGAGCTTGCGCTTGGTCAAAACATGCGTGTAGCGTTCATGACTTGGAACGGTTACAACTACGAAGACTCGATCTTGTTATCTGAGCGTGTTCTTCAAGAAGACCGTTTAACGTCTATTCACATCCAGGAACTTTCATGTGTTGCACGTGATACCAAACTGGGTGCTGAAGAAATTACTGCCGATATCCCGAACGTGGGTGAAGCAGCGCTTTCTAAACTGGACGAGTCAGGTATCGTTTACATCGGTGCTGAAGTGACCGCGGGTGACATCCTGGTAGGTAAAGTAACGCCTAAAGGTGAAACTCAGTTAACTCCTGAAGAAAAACTGCTTCGTGCAATCTTCGGTGAAAAAGCGGCTGACGTAAAAGACTCTTCTTTACGTGTTCCATCGGGTACTAAAGGTACTGTGATCGACGTTCAAGTGTTTACACGTGACGGTCTTGAGAAAGACGAACGTGCTCAGGCAATTGAAAAAGCTCAGCTGGATGCTTACCGTAAAGACTTGAAAGAAGAATACAAAATCTTCGAAGAAGCAGCACGCGAACGTATTGTCCGTCTGTTGAAAGGTCAGGAATCTAACGGTGGCGGTACTACTAAACGCGGTGACAAACTGTCTGAAGAATTGTTATCTGGTTTAGAGCTGGTTGATCTGCTTGATATCCAACCAAGTGATGAAGCAATTGCTGAACGTTTAACTCAAATTCAAGTGTTCCTGAAAGAGAAGAGCCTTGAAATTGATGAGAAATTTGCTGAGAAAAAACGCAAACTTTCTACAGGTGACGAACTGACAACTGGCGTATTGAAAGTTGTTAAGGTTTACCTGGCAGTTAAACGTCGTATTCAGCCGGGTGATAAGATGGCGGGTCGTCACGGTAACAAGGGTGTAGTTTCTAACATCCTGCCTGTTGAAGACATGCCGCACGATGCCAATGGTGTACCAGTAGATATCGTACTGAACCCGCTCGGTGTACCATCACGTATGAACGTGGGTCAGATTCTGGAAACTCACTTGGGTATGGCTGCTAAAGGTCTTGGCGATCAAATCGACAAGATGCTGAAAGAACAGCGTACAGTTCTTGAACTGCGTGATTTCCTAGACAAGATTTATAATAAGGTTGGCGGTCAGCAAGAAGATCTTGACAGCCTGACTGATGAAGAAATCTTGAAGTTGTCTGGTAACTTGCGTAAAGGTGTTCCTCTGGCAACTCCAGTATTTGACGGTGCTGAAGAAGGTCAGATCAAAGAATTACTTGAGCTTGCTGGTTTGTCACGTACAGGTCAAACAGTATTGTATGATGGCCGTACTGGTGAACGTTTCGACCGTCCTGTAACTGTAGGTTACATGTACATGCTGAAACTGAACCACTTGGTTGACGACAAGATGCATGCGCGTTCTACTGGTTCTTACTCTCTAGTAACGCAACAGCCGCTGGGTGGTAAAGCACAATTCGGTGGTCAGCGTTTCGGTGAGATGGAAGTCTGGGCACTGGAAGCATACGGTGCAGCATATACGCTTCAAGAAATGCTTACTGTGAAGTCGGATGACGTTGAAGGCCGTACCCGTATCTATAAGAACATTGTAGATGGTAACCATTATATGGACCCAGGTATGCCTGAATCGTTCAACGTATTGACCAAAGAGATCCGTTCTTTAGGTATCAACATTGAACTGAAAAATGGTGACTAAGAAATCTCCCCCGACCCCTCTTTAAGAAAGAGGGGAGAAAGTCCCCCTTTATAAAGGGGGATTTAGGGGGATTCTTGAGATTCCCGAATTTCAGTAAAAAACAATATTTGTGACCCAGTCGGGAAGTGAAAATCTCCTCGACACACGGAGAAAAAAATTGAAAGACTTGCTCGATATCATGCGCAAAAAGACGGATTCCGACGGTCATGCTCCAGTAGAGTTTGATCGCATCCGTATTGGTCTTGCGTCACCAGAAATGATTAAGTCGTGGTCTCATGGTGAAGTTAAAAAGCCAGAAACCATTAACTATCGTACGTTCAAGCCAGAACGTGACGGTTTATTCTGTGCCAAAATCTTTGGTCCAGTAAAAGATTACGAATGCTTGTGTGGTAAATACAAGCGTATGAAATACAAAGGCGTCATTTGTGAAAAATGTGGCGTTGAAGTAACAACTGCGAAAGTTCGTCGTGAACGTATGGGTCACATCGAGCTTGCGTCTCCAGTTGCACACATCTGGTTCTTGAAATCACTGCCTAGCCGTATCGGTCTTCTTTTAGACATGACGCTACGTGATATCGAACGCGTATTGTATTTCGAATCTTACGTTGTAACTGACCCAGGTATGACTCCATTTGAGAAATACCAACTTCTTAACGATGAAGAATACTTCAATGCGTTAGAAGAACACGGTGATGAATTCACTGCGAAAATGGGTGCAGAAGCGGTTCAAGACTTGCTTAAAGATATCGATCTTGAAGCTGAAATTGCGCGTCTTCGTGAAGAAATTCCAAACACAACTTCAGAAACTAAGCTTAAAAAAGCTTCTAAGCGTCTGAAATTGATGGAAGCCTTCAACGATTCGAACAACAAGCCAGAATGGATGGTGATGAACGTACTTCCAGTACTTCCACCAGATCTTCGTCCGCTTGTACCACTTGAAGGTGGTCGTTTTGCGACTTCTGACCTGAACGATCTTTACCGTCGTGTAATCAACCGTAACAACCGTTTGAAACGTCTTCTTGACCTTGCAGCGCCAGACATCATCGTACGTAACGAAAAACGTATGTTGCAAGAATCTGTAGATGCATTGCTGGATAACGGTCGTCGTGGTCGTGCAATTACAGGTTCTAACAAACGTCCTCTTAAATCTTTGGCAGATATGATCAAAGGTAAACAAGGTCGTTTCCGTCAGAACTTGTTGGGTAAACGTGTCGATTACTCTGGTCGTTCGGTAATTACCGTAGGTCCAAGCCTTCGTTTACACCAATGTGGTCTTCCTAAGAAAATGGCGCTTGAACTGTTCAAGCCATTTATCTTTGCGAAACTGCAAGCATCTGGTCAGGCTACAACCATTAAAGCTGCGAAGAAAATGGTTGAACGTGAAACTCCAGAAGTTTGGGATGTTCTTGCCTCTGTGATTCGTCAGCATCCAGTAATGTTGAACCGTGCGCCGACCCTTCACCGTCTAGGTCTTCAAGCATTTGAACCTATTCTGATTGAAGGTAAAGCGATCCGTCTTCACCCACTCGTATGTGCTGCGTTCAACGCCGACTTCGACGGTGACCAAATGGCGGTACACGTACCATTAACACTTGAAGCTCAGTTAGAAGCTCGTGCGTTAATGATGTCGACCAACAACATTCTGTCTCCAGCGAACGGTGAGCCAATCATCGTACCGTCTCAGGACGTTGTCTTGGGTCTTTACTACATCACTCGTGATGCAGTAAATGCCAAAGGTGAAGGCATGGTGTTCGCGGATACTGACGAAGTGAACCGTGCGCTTGCGACTGGTCAGGTAGATATGCACGCTCGCGTGAAAGCACGTGTACACCAAACCGTGATCAACGAAAACGGCGAACGTGAACAGCAAACGATTATCGTAGATACAACTCCTGGTCGCTGTCTGCTTTGGGAAGTTGTGCCTGAAGGTATGGACTTCCAGCAAATTAACGTTGAGATGACTAAAAAGAACATCTCTAAGTTAATCAACTCTTGCTACCGTAAACTGGGTCTGAAAGACACTGTTATCTTCGCTGACCAATTGATGTACCTTGGCTTCCGTCAAGCGACTCGTTCTGGTGTTTCTGTAGGTATGGAAGACATGGTCATTCCACCACAAAAACAAGCGATTATCGGGAAAGCCGAAGCTGAAGTTCGTGAAATTGAACAACAGTTCGAACAAGGTTTCGTAACTGCCGGCGAACGTTATAACAAAGTGGTCGATATCTGGGCGCGTACTAACGACCAGGTAGCGAAAGCGATGATGGACAACTTGTCATTCACAACTGTTAAGAACAAACAGGGTGAAGACGAGAAACAGAAATCATTCAACAGCATCTACATGATGTCTGACTCTGGTGCCCGTGGTTCCGCAGCTCAGATTCGTCAGTTGGCTGGTATGCGTGGTCTGATGGCGAAACCGGATGGTTCGATCATTGAGACACCAATTAAAGCGAACTTCCGTGAAGGTCTGACAGTACTTCAGTACTTCATTTCAACACACGGTGCGCGTAAAGGTTTGGCCGATACAGCACTGAAAACAGCGAACTCTGGTTACCTGACTCGTCGTTTGGTAGACGTTGCGCAAGACTTGGTCATCACTGAGCCGGATTGTGGTACGTTGTCTGGTCTTGTCATGACTCCGTTCATTCAAGGTGGTGACGTGATCGAGAACCTGGGTACTCGAGTACTGGGTCGTGTAGTTGCTGAAGATGTGAAACGTGCGGGTACTGAAGAAGTTATTCTGCCGCGTAACACATTGATCGACGAAAAACTTGCAAACTACCTGGAAGAGCAAGGTGTCGATGAAGTTAAAGTACGTTCAGTCGTATCTTGTGAATCTACTTTCGGTGTTTGTGCGAAATGTTACGGTCGTGACCTTGCACGCGGTCACTTGGTAAACCCAGGTGAATCTGTGGGTGTTATGGCTGCTCAGTCGATTGGTGAGCCGGGTACACAGTTAACCATGCGTACCTTCCACGTAGGTGGTGCTGCGAGCCGAACTTCTGCTGCAAACAGCGTACAAGTTCGTAACAAAGGTACTGTACGGTTCCACAATGTGAAAACTGTACAACATGCCAAAGGTCACTTGGTATCAACTTCACGTTCAGGTGAAATCGGTATTGCAGATGACTTAGGCCGTGAACGTGAACGTTACAAACTGCCATACGGTGCGTCGATCTTGCTGAAAGATGGCGAAGCTGTAGAAGCAGGCGGTATCGTAGCGACTTGGGATCCGCATACACATCCACTTGTAACAGAAGTAGCTGGTAAAGTTCGCTTCAGCCAGATTGCTGATGGTGTAACTGCAACATCGAAAACTGATGATGCAACTGGTATGACCACTGTTGAAATCTTGCCTGTAACAGCACGTCCTGCTTCTGGTAAAGATTTACGTCCAGCTGTTGTGCTTGACACAGTAGATGGCGGCGAACAGTTCTACTTCTTGCCACAAAACACCATTCTTTCTGTCCGTGATGGCGAAACCATTGGTGTGGGTGACGTAATTGGTCGTGTACCACAAGAATCTTCACGTACTCGTGATATTACCGGTGGTCTGCCACGTGTTGCTGACTTGTTCGAAGCGCGTAAACCGAAAGAACACGCAATCCTTGCAGAAGTGTCAGGTGTTGTAAGCTTCGGTAAAGAGACCAAAGGTAAAAACCGTCTGGTTATTACTCCGGATGATGGTTCTGAGATTTACGAAGAGCTGATTCCGAAATGGCGTACCATTAACGTGTTCGAAGGCGAACATGTGAACCGTGGTGAAACCATTTCTGATGGTCCACAGAACCCACATGATATCTTACGTCTGAAAGGTGAAGTGGCGTTGACCAACTACATCGTGAACGAAGTTCAGGACGTTTACCGTCTGCAAGGTGTAAAAATCAACGATAAACACATCGAAGTAATCGTACGTCAAATGCTGCGTAAAGTGGATATCACTGACGGTGGCGATACAAGCTTCATCAAAGGCGAACAAGTGGATTACATCCGTGTGATGCAAGAGAACCAAGCTGTTCTTGCGCAGAACAAGTTCCCTGCGAAGTTTGAGCGTCAATTGATGGGTATTACCAAAGCGTCGCTTTCTACTGACTCGTTCATCTCTGCTGCATCGTTCCAGGAAACCACTCGTGTGTTAACTGAAGCAGCTGTAACAGGTAAAGAAGATGATCTACGCGGTCTGAAAGAAAACGTAGTTGTAGGTCGTCTGATCCCAGCGGGTACAGGTCTGGCTTATCACTTAGAGCGTCGTCGTCAAGAAGCAGAAGCTGCAGAATTTGAACTGCACAATGACTTCTCCGATGTAGACCAAGCGTTGAGCCAAGCATTCAGCGATGAATTTAACGGTCTGTAATTAGCCGCTAAATCATTTTAAAAAGCCACCTTCGGGTGGCTTTTTTATTTCCTAAAATTATTCATATTTATATCGCTAGAAAAGATCAGATTATCTGGTGGTTACTTGTCCTAAATATGGATAAATCATCAATAAAACATGATCTTTCATGCGCTCTTTACAAAATAAATCATGAGGGTTTCAAGATTTAACATCTTGTTATGAATCGCTCCTTAAAATCAGGTTAATCTTAAGTCAAAGCACGAAGGAAGGCCAAGATCATGAAAAAGTTAATGAGCGTAATGGCTGTTGCAACTATCTCCACTTTTATGTTGGCAGGCTGTGAAAATATGTCTGCTAAAGACCAGCGTATTGGCGCAGCTGCACTCGGTGGTGCAGTGGGTGGTGGTGTAGGTAACAGAGTGGGTGGTGGTGTTGGTGCGGCAGTTGGCGGTGGTGCCGGTGCAGCAGTCGGCAGTAAAGCTCAAGGTGGTTCAAACCGTAATGCGACCTATAGTGGTGTCGGTGGTGCTGTAGGTTCTGCTGTGGGTAAAAGCATCTTTGGCGGTACAGGTGGGGCTGCAATTGGTGGTGCCATCGGTGGTGGTGCTGGTGCGGCGATTGAGCAGAATAACCGTCGTCGTTAATCGACAGAACGATCCTCCAGATAGATTTAAAAGCGCCTCAATGGCGCTTTTAGTTTATTCAATTTCGTTATTTAGCTTCTCGAGGCTTGCCTTTGCTCTGTTTAAGGCGGATATAAACGGTCTTTTGTACCTCAGCGATACGCACACCGGAATCATCATAAATATTAAGCTGATACTGGCGATAAACCGGACTATGGTTGGCTGCCAGTTCTTTTACTGTTTGTACTTCCTGCTTGGAAATCCGGATGTCAGCATAGACTGTTCCGCGTCCTGGCGCCAGAAACTGAATGGTAGAGCTTTTATCCCAAACAATGTATTTCGGACCAAGATGATGCATCAGCAATAACATATAAAAAGGGTCGACCATGGAATACAGGCTGCCACCAAAATGTACTCCCACAATATTCTGATTCTTGCGAGTCAGTGGCATTTTCACGCGAACGTGATAATTGGCAAAGTCCATTTCATCAATGACAATGCCTGCTCCACGATAAGGGGCATAGCGATTCAGGATAAATTTGGATAATAAAGGCAGTTGCTGAATTTTTCGTAATAGGCTCATGCGGATATTCTTTTTTCTGGTCTTGTATGCATACTAGAACAACAAAAATAAGCTGGCATTGATAAATCGTGCCTATTTCAACAATAAAAGAGTCAATCAGCGAATAAGGATACATCTATGCAAAGACATAGCCAGTGGGTAGATACCAGCGATCATCAACGTCTCTATGTGAAAACCTGGGGTGAGCCTGAGCGACCGGCTTTGGTGCTGGTTCATGGTTATCCTGACCATCAGGATGTTTGGGAAGCGGTAATTTCTCACCTCGTTCAGGATTATTTTGTGGTGACCTATGATGTGCGCGGAGCAGGAGACTCCAGCGTTCCCAAGAAAATTCGGGATTATCGTCTGGAACGTCTGTGTGCAGATTTAGAGCAAGTGGTCGATCAGGTCTTGCCAGGACGAGCTTTCCACCTTGCGGCTCATGACTGGGGGTCAATCCAGGCTTGGGAAGCAGTCACCGAACCTAAATTTAAAGGCCGGATTTTGTCTTTTAGCACCATGTCAGGTCCATGTCTGGATCATGCTGCTTTCTGGATGCGTGAACAGTTTAAACAGTATAAGGCCAAGTTTTTTAAACAGATGACCAAGTCTTGGTATATCGCGGTATTCCAGCTACCTTTTATAGCACCTACAGCATGGAATTTCTTTAATGCAGAACGTTGGGGCAAAATGATCAGTCAGCTGGAACAGCAGGATAATCTGCCGCTAAACCAGAATATTGTCAAAGACGGCAAATATGGCGTCAATCTGTATCGGGCGAACTTTCTACCACGTTTATCTCGACCTAGACAGCGTTTTGCGATCTGTCCGGTACAGGCAATTGTGCTCAAAAAGGACCAGTTTGTTGGCCCGGATCTGATTGATGAAATGCCAAAATGGGTGGAAGATTTTTCCCGGGTAGAACTGAATGCCAATCACTGGGCTATCCTAAGCCAGCCGGAACAGGTGGCTCATCTGATTCATAATTTTATTCAGCAGAAATTAACAGCGACCATCTGATACGGAGATTGGGAACGTGACTCGGCAAGGGATAAGTGGAAGAATTTTTATCCGGATTTTCTGATAAAATAGCCGTTTTCTCTCATTCCCAATTCATTATGTTCGCAATTCTTGCTGCTATTGGAGTCATGTTTGGACTCTCATTGGCACGTGTACCTGTGGTTTTTGCCCTGGTCATTGGTGCTGTTACGGGTGGTTTGTTGGCAGGTCTTGGCCTCCAGGGAACTTTAGACGCATTTAACAATGGTCTGGGCGGTGGCGCTAAAATTGCCTTGGCCTATGGCATCCTGGGTGCTTTTGCTTTGGCCTTGGCGCGTTCCGGTTTGCCTGACTTGCTGGCCTATAAAATGATTACCACCTTAAAAGGTGAGGCATCAGAAAAGGCACAGAACAAGGTTAAATATCTGATCTTCTGTACCGTCGCATTGGCTGCCGTTTTCTCGCAAAACGTGATTCCGGTACATATCGCCTTTATTCCAGTTCTGATTCCACCGTTATTATTGGTATTTAACCATCTGAAGCTGGATCGCCGTTTGGTGGCCTGTTTGCTGACCTTTGGTTTGGTGGGAACCTATATGCTGGTTCCAGTCGGTTTTGGTGCCATTTTTCTGAATGATATTCTGGGCCATAACATCAATACTTTTGGTAAACCCTATGGCTTTGAGATTACTTATGACCAGATTCCCGCTGCGATGGCGATTCCGGTCGCAGGTATGTTCGTGGGTTTGCTGGTGGCCATGTTTATTAGTTACCGTAAGCCGCGTCTCTATAAAGATATCCATGTGGAACAGCAGCAAAGTATATCTGCTGAACTGGGTGTGGAACAAAAATCAGCAAAGCCACAAATTGCTAAATTTACTATCTGGATGGCAGCGGTTGCTGTCTTTGCAACCCTTGCAGTACAGCTCTATTCAGATTCGATGATTCTTGCTGGTCTGGTCGGTGTCGCAATCTTGAGTTGTGCCGGAATCTTTAAATGGAAAGAAGCAGATGATGTAATCATTACCGGTATGCGTATGATGGCCCTGGTTGGCTTTATCATGATTGCCGCGCAAGGTTTTGCTGCCGTAATTGAAGCGACTAATCAGGTACCCGCCTTAGTCGAAGCTTCGGTGAACTGGATTGGCAATAGTCAGGCACTTGCCGCCTTTTTAATGTTATTGATTGGTCTGCTGATTACTTTGGGTATCGGTTCATCATTCTCGACTGTGCCAATTCTGGCGATTATCTATGTACCGCTCTGTATTCAATTTGGTTTTAGTCCTGCAGCAACTATTGCAATTATCGGGACTGCGGCTGCTTTGGGTGATGCCGGCTCTCCAGCGTCAGATTCAACTCTAGGCCCCACCTCTGGTCTGAATATGGATGGTCAGCATGACCATATGAAGGATAGTGTGGTTCCAACCTTCATTCATTTTAATATTCCACTTATGATTTTTGGCTGGATTGCAGCCATGGTTCTGTAAGTCCTTTTTAATCTGCTCTGATATAAATCGGAGCAGAGTTGCTTAGATTTAAAATAAACTATAAGATGTATTTAAAATATATATTTAAATAAAAAATTAATATAAACCTGATTATTTTACTCTGAATATTATTATTTTAATCTGATTAAATTACTGGGTATTTAAAACCAACTAATATAGTCAATTTAAAATAAATATTTAATAATTACATATACTTAAATAATAAATAAAATTTAGTTTTATAATCTCTATTGCATATTAATTTAAGCCATGTTTATTATTAATTAAGAAATATTTTCTTAATAATTATTCTTCCCTTGGGGTATTTTAAAATGTTAAAGCAAGTAGCTCTAATTGCATTAATGGGTCTTTCAGCATCTGCGATGGCAGGTCAATGGCAAGTAAAGGTGGGGGCTTCTGTATTAGCGCCTGCTCAGGAAACTGACCTGATTCCTGGTGTAGTTGAAGATGCTAAAGCAAGTAGCGAACTCAATTTCACTCCTTCAGTCGAATATTTTTTCAATGACAATATTTCAGCCGAATTATTATTGGCTACCCCATTTAAACATGATGTTGAGATGGCGGGTGATGTGAAAATTGCATCATTAAAACATCTACCACCAACGATCACAGCCAAATATAATTTTAAAAATTCAAGCCGCTTTACTCCATATATCGGTGTAGGTGCTACTGTATTCATTCCATGGGATGAAGAATTTAGCCAAACTGCAAAAGACGCATTAGGTGTAGCAAAGCTTGATGCAGATGTTGCTTATGGTGTAGCTGGCCAAGTCGGCTTTAACTTCCAGCCAGCGGATGCAAAAAACTGGGGTGTATTTGTTGATGCACGTTATGCAGACTTAGATACAGATCTGGAAGCAAGAACTGCTGATGGTACAAAAATTAATTTAGGTGAATTTGGAATCGATCCTTGGGTGTATACGATCGGTTATAGCTATAAATTCTAAGCTCCAATTTTTGGTTCATTTTTTCCAAACGCCTCATCTTGAATGGGGCTTTTTTTCAAAATAACAACGATTTATAACGTATTGAAATTGAGCAAATTGGCAATACTCAAATATATTAAAACGAATAAAGTAAATATTAATTGAATACGACTTAATAATAAGGAAGATCAAAGCATGAGTTTTTTGTCGAAGAGTCTTTTGATCTTCAGCACGCTGTTTATTTCACAGAGTTATGCTGCCAGTTTTAATTGTCAGAAAGCGACAACCGCGACTGAGAAAACAATTTGTGAACATCGTTTGCTGAATGATGCTGATGTCAAAATGAGTACCAGCTATAACATCTTGCGCCGTATGGTGCCGATGGGAACACGTTCGGTGATTCAACGTGATCAGGTGAAATGGCTACAGTTTCGTGACCGTTGCCAGGAATCCATATCCTGCTTGAGCCAGGTCTATAATATGCGTCAGCAGCAGCTGGATCTGCATTTTGATCGCATCTATAAAATGGGGCCTTATTAAGTCTTATCCATCCAATCAATTAAACTGATAAAAATGAAAGCTATAAAAATACTTTTTGCGAAAAAATTATTTTGAGGCTATTGAAAATTATTGAACTCACTCCATTCATATAGGCAGCAGTTAACATCTGTATCTAAAATAATAGGAGTGATTCATGAGCGATTTAAGCGTACAAAAACACAGTTTCCAGGCTGAGGTAGCGCAGTTACTGCACCTCGTGACCCATTCGCTTTATTCAAATCCTGAAATTTTCCTGCGTGAATTAATTTCTAATGCTTCAGATGCGTGTGACAAATTACGTTTTGAAGGGATCAACCATCCTGAATATTATGAAAATGATCCTGACCTCCGCGTACGTGTCAGCCTCGATCCAGAAAATAAAACTATTACCATTTCAGATAACGGGATCGGTTTAAGCCAGCAAGAAGCCATTGAAAATCTGGGGACGATTGCCAAATCAGGGACCAAAGACTTTATGTCAAAACTGACGGGTGATCAGAAAGCTGATGCGCAGCTGATTGGCCAGTTTGGTGTCGGTTTCTACTCAGGCTTTATTGTGGCTGATAAGATTACTGTAGAATCACGTCGTGCCGGTACGGATACCTCAGAAGGGGTGCGCTGGATCAGTGGCGGTACTGGTGAATTCGAAGTTGAACAAATCACTAAAGAAGGTCGTGGTACCGATATTATCCTGCATCTGCGTGAAGATGCGCTGGATTATCTGCAAAGCTATAAAGTCAAACAGATCATCAATAAATACTCAGATCACATCAGCTTGCCAATCCAGATGCAAAAAGAAGTCTGGCAGGAAGAAGAAGCTGCTGAAGGGGAAACACCAAAAGGCGGTCAATATGTGAAGACCGATGAGTGGGAAGCGATTAACTCGGCCAGCGCACTGTGGACTCGGAATAAATCTGAGATTACTGAAGAGCAATATACCGAATTCTATAAAAACCTAACCCATGATTTTGCTGCACCATTGGCTTGGGCGCATAACCGTGTTGAAGGTAGTACTGAATATACTCAACTGCTTTATATCCCAAGCAAGGCACCACAGGATATTTTCACCCGTGAAGCCAAAGCCGGCATCAAACTCTATGTGAAACGTGTCTTCATTATGGATGATGCGGATAACCTGATTCCAAACTATCTGCGCTTTGTACAGGGTGTGGTGGACAGTGCCGATCTGCCATTAAACGTGAGCCGTGAATTGCTGCAGGAAAGCCGTGATGTGAAAACCATCCGTGAAGGCAATACCCGCCGTATTCTGACCACTTTGGATAATCTGGCAAAATCTGAAGATGAAAAAGATCAGGAAAACTTCAAAACTTTCTACCGCGAATTTGGCGCGGTGCTGAAAGAAGGTCTGGGTGAAGATTTCGGTAACCGCGAACGTATCTTGAAACTGCTGCGCTATGCAACTTCGACCAATGATGAAGTGAGCACTTCATTGGCGGACTATAAAGCACGCATGAAAGAAGGCCAGAAAGCGATTTACTACATTACCGCTGAAAGCCTGAATGCTGCGAAAAACTCACCACAACTGGAAGTGTTCAAGAAAAAAGGCATTGAAGTATTGCTGATGTCAGAGCGTGTTGATGAATGGGCAATGAACTTCGTGCATGAGTTTGATGGTACGCCATTGCAAAATGTCTCTAAGGGTGCAGTGGATCTAGGTGATTTACAAGATGCGGAAGAGAAAAAAGCACTTGAAGCTGCTGCTGAACAGTTCAAACCTGTGGTTGAAAAGTTGACAGATTCTCTGAAAGATAAAACTAAAGAGGTGCGTGTAACGACTCGTCTGGTTGATTCACCAGCGTGTCTGGTCACAGGAGAAGGGGAGCTTTCTCCACAACTGATCCGTATGCTGAAAGATGCAGGTCAGCCTGTACCTGATGTTAAGCCGATTCTGGAAATTAATCCGGAACATCCATTGGTGAAAAAACTGGAAGGTTCTGCCCAGTTTGATGATCTGGCCAATGTAATCTTTGATCAGGCGATGATTGCAGAAGGTGGCCTACCAGAAAATCCGGCTGAGTATGTAAAACGTATTAACAGTCTATTGTTGGGTTAATTTTTATATTTCAAAAATCCCTCTACGGAGGGATTTTTTATATTCTGAATTTATCGTTTAAGACTTGAATTCCCCTTTAATGATTTAAAAAAGCGATAGCCAGAATAAAAAAATACCTTTAAGTTTTAAATCTAAAAAATAGATAATAATTAAAATATTAATTTATAATAACGATTATTAAGTTGAGAGAATTCTCCCATGAAAAAATCACTGATGATGAGTCTGAGTGCAATCATTCTGATGTCAATAAGCGCAGCCACAATGGCCGATACTGAGTCCAAAAAAGTGACTCGTAGCGATCGTATTATTTTTCAGGCACCAATGAAAAAAGAAGCGCCAAAAGTAAAACGAATGCAGCGTACAGACCGCGCAGTATGGAATATGCCACAGATGGAACAGCCTTCTTTGCAGCAAAAACGTGTGATTCGTAGTGATCGTATTGCCTTTACAACGGTTGAGCACCGCCAATAAAAACTTATTGGATTCAGTCATTAAAAAGCCCATATTTTATGGGCTTTTATAGTTTCGGATTTGTTCAAATTTAGAAAATGGCCTCAAGACGTACCATCGCACCCAGATAATGGCTTCGGTCCAGTCGGTCATCATTCAGATAGTTCAGGTCGCCTTGCACAAAGAACCATTCACGTAAGAAAGGCTGTCTCCAGGACACATAAGGTCCCCAGCGATTTAAGCGTAAATCTTTATCATCCAGATAGCCGCCCGTATAGATGCCATAGTTAAAGCGGTTGCCCTGGAAAAATTGATGCTGTCTGAAGGTATAGTTGTCCCAGGTCAAATCGTCTTCCTGCTCATCTGCATAGGTTAAACTTAACTGATTGGAAAAAAAGGCCTCATTGGGACGAGCATGGATCAGTTCCAGGTTGGTCCGCAAATAATTTTCACTCTGCAATCCATAGCGATAAATCTGTTCGGCATGAAAAGAGAAGTCATTCTGCATCGCCCAGTCTTTACTGATTTTGGCCCGTACATAGATATCATCCCCAGAACGTACCCCCAGATCCAGATCGCTATCGAAAGGTAGGCCATTTGAAAATTCTGACCAGCGTAGTGCAAACGAGCTGTTGTTTTCACGGGTACGGCGAATATCCAGATTTTTATCCCGGGCATTGCCAGGATTTTCATTGGTAATTGCGACATTGCTATCCAGTTCGTTATCCAGGCTGTCATCACCAAAGACCAGACTTAACTTTTGTTCCAAGGTTGGAAGCTTGATTTTTCCTCGAATCCTCGGCTTGATTTCATAGTTTTCATATTTGTCCCAGCTATTATCCAGGATGATTCGCAAAGTCGCAGTTGCTGGCTCATCCGGGTTGGTCTGGCCAAACCAGTTATCAATCTTATGTGCGGTGCGGTCTGCCCATTCACGGATTCTTTTCTGCTTTTTGTCAGCCCAAGATTTATCTTCTGTTTCTTCGGTGGTGGGCACCATCGCTTCGTCTGACTGTTCAGGTAAAATCGTAGGCGTGGCATCGATCAAGCGTGGAATCTGATCTAAAATACCTGTACCTGTACCTGTACCTGTACCTGTACCTGTACCTGTACCTGTAGGCTGTTCTGTTTCTGCAGGTTCTGTAGGAGATGCTTCTGCCCAAACTGGGCTACTACTTAATCCCACGCCAAGTGATAGCAATAAGATTCGAGTAATTTGGTTTATTCGCATGAGTTGATTCTTGCTCTTATCGTATTTTATTTACTGCGCTAGTTTTCTAAAAAATAAGGAAAAAAAGCAAGGATAAACTACATAACTACATCAATTATTTAATGATTTGTGCCTGAATTGCCATATAAAAATCTAAAACCCGTACCGGCTGTGACAATCCTAAAACAATTTGATGAATTTTTTGCCAATTCAAATCCTTATCACGTTTGAGCATTAAATAAGGATAAGCGATTTCCTGATTGGACAATGCCAGGCGACGTTCTCCATGAATCACCCGAATTTTCTGATGTTCCTGTAGCAATAAAATTGGAGTAGAAAAATCAGCGGGCGCTTCCTCAAAATTGATAAATTTCTTTTGATGAATACACCGAGCCGGAATATAGGCATAGCTTTCCTCAGGCATCCAGACCGTTTCGGCTTGTTGCAGATATATTTCACTGAAAAGATCTATCTGATCAAGACAGGCACCTAAAGCTGCCCATGATATGGATTTTATCTCTATACAACGCCGTCCACGTTGCGTGCCCCAGTGCTGGATACAGGAATTGGCCTGCAAGAGGCTCGGTGCGCCTAAGAGCATCAGATATTTCAGACCTTGCCCTTGCTGATCGGTCTGCATGGAGAGATAAACAGGACGTGCCTGCCAGTGCTCTTCCTCGGCATAATATAGCGCTATTTCCAGATCGGCCGGTTGGGAGACAGTCGGTTGTAATTCTAGGGCACAGAGACGCCGTATAGTCGCTCCAGCATGTTCTAATGGATGCAGCAGAGCAGAGAATTCACCTAGCTGTATAGATTCAGGGAAAGTAATATTTTCATCTATTATCAAAAGAGAGGATGAACTATCTGTGTTGTCTATTTCTATAGACAGCTCAGCTGTTTTAGCTTCTTCTGTTTCGCTAGTTGCTCTGTCTAAATCAGGTTTAATTGTTTTAGACAGTTGAGGTGCAGTGATCTTGGTCTGGATCTGCAAACTGCCCTGATGATAACGCGCGATTTCCAGGGTAAGCGTATCGAATTCGGCATCCTGAACAGATAAAGCCGGAATATCCAGTTGGGGATCGAGAGGAAAATATGCGCCTTGTTGCTGTTGTTGTAAAAGCCAGTTGCGGGAATTTACTAATTCATCCCATTCACTATGTAAAAAATCAGATTGGTCTACAGGACCCAACCAGATTTGCCAGCCTTTTTGTGGCTGATGAAAAAAGGCCCAACCTGTTTCTGAATGTGCAGTGAGTGCCTGTTGCAGCTGGACAAGGTCCTTAAAATAACCGCGATAACGGTGATGAAACTGGGTGCTCGCTGCAAACTGATGTGCTGCCATCTCCGGCTGGACACGGGATTTAAAACTTAAAATCTGATTTTTAAAAACAGGTTCATCACAGAGATGAAAAATATCCTGGAGTCGTTTTTTGGTTCGGGCGGCTTCATATAAACTGAGGGATTTATGTTCTAGTTGCTGCCCCAATTCATTTAATTCTTTAATTAATTTTGCTTTTTCTAAAGCATTCATTTTAGCTCTCTAGATATATTTGAGTGCTTTATCCAGTGTCTTGGCCATGATTATATTGACCGCGAGTTCTACCAGTTTGTATTCGATAGAGTTGGGATCTGGATAACGCTCAGCCATTTCAATCAAAAAATCCACAGAAATTGCCTGCGGAGAAATTTTTCCCTGTATTAATGCTTGAAGCTGGTTCATAACAAGAAAGTCTGAAATCAATAAAAGATCAGGTTCTGATTATAAGCATCTGTTTGACAAAATACTTGATTATTTTGAGTATTTTTTAAGCGAATTTGGTAGTTGTTTTTGAATAAAAAGTGAATGAAATCAAAATAAAAAATAATGAGGTTTTTAATGCTCTTTAAATAGAAGAACAAGTTAAATTTTCGAAGCCCTGAAATAAAAACAGGCTGAATAATTCAGCCTGCTGGGAGATTTCGCTTAAAGACTTAAGCCGCTTTTTCAGTTTCTGCAGTTGCAGTATCTGTTGCTACAGTTTCAACTGGTGCTTTGCTCACAGGGAAATCTGGAAGATAAACCACTTGAGCCATTTGTGCTGAAGCTTGTAGAGAAAAAGCCATCACAGTTGCTGCGCATAAAAATTTAACAGTTTTCATAACATGACCTTTTGATATCTGGGTGTTCAAGAGTTTGAACAAGGGAAAAGTTAGTCCTAAATCACGTGAAAAATAATATCAAATGGCAATTAATAAAAAATGATCAAATCGGCAAGAAAAGCAACTAAATTTAGATAAAATACTCTATAAAACAATGTATTAGAATATTTGCTCTAGACGGTTTTGGATTGTTTTTTATACATTTTTTAGATGTTTTAGAAGCTTTTAAGCAAACATTTATTTGTTGATTATCGAAAATAGAGAACTAGATTTAAATTTTTTTAAAACAGTAATGACAGATTAGTATTTGTTCATTCCCTGTAAGTTTTTGCTATCGCTTGTTTGCTAAGAGCTGTAGAGAAATTTAAATCAACTAAGATGAATGTTTCTATCTTCACAGAGTGAGTGTTGAATCATGGCAATTGCAAAAGTGGTAGAAGTCAATTCAAGCAGTAGTAAAAGCTTTGAGGATGCAATTCAGACTGGCATCGCGAAAGTCACAGAGACGATTAAAAATGTTCAAGGTGCTTGGATCAATGAACAGAAGGTCGTTATTAATGACAATAAAATTACCGAATATCGTGTCAATCTAAAGATTAGTTTTCTGGTTGAATAATTCATATCATCCATAAAAATCCCCATCTTGAATGGGGATTTTTTGATTTGATTTAGTTTTTATTCAGGCTTTGCCGGAACATCACAAGCATCTGTAGAACACTGATCAGCTGCTGGCTGTTCCTGTGGCTCCTCTAATGCCTTTTCAAGGACTTGCAAGAAAACTTCCTTCGGCTGAGCACCTGCCAAAGCAATACGCTGGTCAAAAACGAAGAAAGGTACACCGGTAACTTTGAGCTGGTCACGCGCTACTTCCTGGTCAAATTTAACAAAATCCGCAAATTCATCCGAGTCGAGTAAATCATCTACTTCAACCGGGTTCAGGCCAATACGCGCTGCGACATCTTCCAGCGTTTCACGTTCACCAATTGGCAGGCCTTGCGTCATATAGCTGTAGAAAAAGGCTTCCTGAGCTTCATTGCCTAGACCTTTGCTTTGTGCCAGGTGAATGATGCGATGCGCATTCAAGGTATTGCCAGAATTGGCGCCTTCCCAGTTAAATTCAATGCCTTCCTGTTTAGCCATGGCTGCAATATTGCGCTGCATGTCTTCAACTTCTGGCACTGAGCGGCCATATTTTTGTGCCAAACGCTCAGAGTTGGAAACTTCCTGACGGACTGGTGCTTCAGGATCTAGCTGAAAACTATGCCAATGGACTTCAAGTTCAATCCCACTTTCCTTTGCAGCAGCTTCCAGACGTTTTTTACCAATATAGCAAAAAGGGCAGACCACATCTGACCAAATATCTACGCGCATGTCATGTCTCTAATCTTTGTCTTGGTAGAAGTATGAGGGTGAAGAACTGGAATTTAAAGCCCTGCATCCAAACTAAGTGCAGTTTAATCATTCAAAATATTTAAGAAGTTAATCTGATCAGATTTTTATAGATGGATTTGTCCTTGTTTATTTATTTTTCCATAAAAAAACGCCCCGTAGGGCGTTTTCTGAATCGGTCAATTAAGCAGTTTTGACTGCAGCTTCTACTGCAAGCATATGACCATTTTCTTCAAAGTTAGAGTGCCAAGATAATGCTTCACGAAGCAGGTGAGGTGTATGGCCACCTTTCGCACATGCACGGTCGAAGTAGTCATTCAATGCATCACGGTACATTGGGTGTGCACAGTTATCGATGATCGCACGAGCACGTTCACGTGGCGCCAGACCACGAAGATCTGCCAGACCTTGTTCAGTTACCAGAATATCTACATCATGTTCAGCATGGTCTACGTGAGACGCGAATGGTACTACTGAAGAGATGTCGCCACCTTTCGCAATTGATTTGGTCACGAAGATTGCCAAGTGCGCATTACGTGCGAAGTCACCTGAACCACCGATACCGTTCATCATTTTAGTACCACAAACGTGAGTTGAGTTCACGTTACCGTAGATATCGAATTCAAGCGCAGTGTTGATCCCGATAATACCTAAACGACGTACCAGTTCAGGGTGGTTAGAGATCTCTTGTGGACGTAATACCAGTTTGTCTTTGTATTGCTCAAGGTTGTTAAATACTTTCTCGCCATATTTAGCAGAAAGTGTAATTGAAGAACCTGAAGCAAACTTCATCTTACCTGCGTCGATCAATTCAAAGGTACAGTCTTGTAGTACTTCTGAGTACATGATCAAGTCTTCGAAGTTTGAATCTTTCAGACCCGTCAATACCGCATTTGCGATTGAACCAATCCCTGCTTGAAGAGGCCCGAGGTTTTTCGGTAGACGGTCTTCAGCCACTTCTTTTTCAAAGAAAGCGATCAAATGGTTGGCAATACTTTGAGTCTCATCATCTGGTGCGGTCACAGTAGATGGAGAGTCATGCAATTCGCTGTTAAATACGATACCAACAATTTTAGATGGATCGATATTGATCGCATGCGTACCGATACGCTCATCCACTTGAGTCAATGGAATCGCTTGACGCGTTGGACGATATGTCGGGATGTAGATATCGTGCAAGCCTTCAAATGCCGGGCTTAAATTCGTATTGATTTCTACAATCACTTTTTCAGCAAAAATTGCAAAACTTGCAGAGTTACCTACAGAAGTTGTTGGAATGATGCCGCCATCTTCAGTGATCGCAACTGCTTCAATTACCGCTACATCAGGTTTTTTCAACTGCTGGTTACGCATCTGTTCAACTGTTTCAGACAAATGCTGATCGATGAACATCACTTCGCCTTTATTGATCGCTTTACGTAAAGTGTTATCGACCTGGAACGGTAAACGGCGTGCCAATACACCAGCTTCAGTCAATTGTTTGTCTAGATCGTTCCCTAGTGATGCACCAGTAATTAACGTGATCTTTAATGGATTTGCTTTTGCGCGTTGTACTAAAGCTAAAGGAACCGCCTTCGCTTCACCAGCGCGAGTAAAGCCACTCATACCCACAGTCATACCATCTTCGATGAATTCAGCAGCTTGTTCAGGGCTGATGACTTTGTTGTGTAGGGAGGCTAAACGGATACGATCTAAAGACATTTCAACTCTCATAAATTCTTAAATAATGATACGGATTGTACCGATCAAAAAATGTATTTTGCATAGGTGTTAGGCTAAGGTCTAATTTTTTAGCTAAATGTAGGTATAATGAAAAATGATGTTTTTTAAATAATTGAATTATTGAAAATTAAAATGAATTGTATAGAAATACTAAAAAGTCGTTTGATGCTTTTGTGATCACTTACTAGAAGTGATCAGTGAGCGTTTGACGAATTTTATCCAAGGTGGTTGGGGCAGTAGGTGCCTCTGAATCTGCTGTTTTCAGAGGTAAGGCAATAATGGCTTCCAGACCGCCTTCAGGCCGATTCTGGATATGCAGCTCACCTGAGTGAATATCTACAATACGTTTGACAATGGCCAGACCCAGACCACTGCCTTGTACGGTACGCGCAGAATTTCCACGAACAAAGGGTTGCATCAGCGCTTCAATCTGGTCTTCTGGAATCCCTTCACCATGATCGGCCACACTGATCATCAGTTTATGGTCCTGCACATAGGCAGCAAGCTCAATCGGTTCTGCACCATAGCGTTTCGAGTTGTTGATCAGGTTACCAATCAGGCGTTTCAGCGACATACTGCGTACTTCAACCAGTGGTATCTCTTGAGGTGTAAAGCGAATATCGAGTGGCTTAAACTGCTTGACCAGTTCCTGCAACAGTACATTGACATTGGTTTCTTGCAGCTCTTCATCGGAGCCATCCCGCATATAGGAAATGAACTGGTTCAGAATGGCATCCATATCCTCGACGTCATAAATCAGGCCTTCCTTGAGAAAGTCTTCATCCGGCATCATTTCTGCGCTAAGACGGATACGGGTCAACGGTGTACGCAGGTCATGTGAAATCCCCGCGAGCATGATTCGACGATCACGCTCGGTTTGATCCAAGGTATAAATCATCTGGTTAAAGGCATGATTCACCTGACGGATTTCCAGCGGACCATGATTGGTATCCAGATAAGGAGCGGAACCATTTTTACTATAGCTGTTTGCTGCATTCTGCAAGCGGCGTAAAGGGCGGTTCAGCTGACGCACCAGGGTCAGGATAATAATTCCGGCAATGAGTGGCGTACCCAACAGCCAGCCTAGAATCAGTTCAGGGCTATAGTTGGCATAGGTTTTAAGAGGCTCACGTACCCAGTTGCCATTCATTTCTGGAGTTTGAATCCAGATGCGTGGACTTGGCTTGAACTGGAAATAAACGGTTGCCTGTTCGATTCTTAATTCTTTGGCCAGTTTGGTTTCAATCTGGTTAGTAAAGAATTCGGCAATGACCTTGTCTTTTACATTCGGATATTCAGCCGGATTGGTGACATATTCGATTCCGATCCGGTTTTTGAGCCAGGTATCAATATCGACTTCCTGTTCTTTATGATAAAGACGCAGGTCCGGATTATTGAGAATTTCCAGCTCCATAGCCAAATAACGTGCATGTTGCTGAATTTCAGGTAAATAAAGTGTGCGCCAGAAAAACCAGATTGACATGAACAGGCTGAAACAGACCACAAAGACCACCAGTACAGTGGTTCGCATTGCTGCAGAGCGCGGTTTGATTTTGTCCAGAAAGCGTTCCCAAGGGGTACGTTTTTTTTCTGAGTAGCTGACAAAATCGGTAAATTTTTGTGGGTCGATGGGGTCGAGTTTCACTGAGCAATCCTGTGCTATGACTTCAGCAAATTATTATGAGTTGATTAAAAGGCCTTATCACACCGGAGTCAAACCATCTGTAATTTAGATATAGGTTGAAACCTTCGGTTCGACCTACTTTTGTTTCGGCAAAAGTAGGCAAAACCATTTTCATTCGCAAAACTCGTCAAATTGCGGCAAGTAATCAATTTATCGCAGAAACATTAGAGATGAATACCTCCTGCCTCAAACAGTTGCGAATGAATTTGTCACGTAATTAAAAACTAAATTGATAGACGGACGAATATTTTACTTTCTTCTAATAAGAAAATTATTCAGTACCATCTGGAACAAACACATAACCGACACCCCAAACGGTTTGAATATAACGCGCACGGGCAGGGTTTTCTTCAATCAAACGACGTAAGCGTGATACCTGAACGTCAATTGAACGTTCCATCGCACCCCATTCACGACCACGCGCCAGATTCATCAGCTTGTCACGAGTTAAAGGTTCACGTGGGTGTTGTACCAGCGCTTTTAATACTGCAAATTCACCGGTAGTTAAGGTCACCACCTGTCCTTCACGAGTCAGAGTACGTGTCGACAGATCCAGTGACCAGGGGCCAAAGGATACCACTTCCATTTGCTGGCTAGGAGCGCCTGGAACTTCACGGACTTGACGACGCAAAACTGCACGGATACGTGCCAGCAATTCATTTGGATTAAATGGTTTAGGCAGGTAATCATCTGCACCGGCTTCCAGACCTGCAATACGATCTGAATCGCTGCCACGTGCGGTGAGCATAATGATTGGAATATCAATATTCGACTGGCGTAGGCGACGACAGATGCTGAGGCCGTCTTCTACAGGCAACATAAAATCGAGCACAATCAGAGAAAACAGTTCCCGCTGTAATAGTCGATCCATCTGGGTAGCATCGTGCGCAGTTTTAACGACGAAGCCTTTATCTTCAAGGAAACGTTGTAACAGGGTACGCAGACGCACATCATCATCGACAACCAGGATGCGCTCGACCCGGTCGGTTTCGGTATGTACAGCATCGGGTTTTTCAGCAGGTACCACTAAACTCATGAGGTGCTCCTTTATTCTTTATTGTCGTCATAAACAAAAAATGAAATATGCTTTGAGTATACGATTCATTACTATTAATTGACTATGCTCTAAAGCATCAAATATTGCAGTTAAAATCAAGACATAGATACCAAATATATACATCTATATGCGAAAAAAATCGTCTCGGAACAAGAATAAAATGCAAAGTTCATGCAAACTTTAGTGGAAAAACTGGAAAACGATCGTATACGGTTATCTGAAGCTTATATAAATTAATAAAAACAATGGTGGATTTTATAGACCTGGTCTTTATAATCATGCCATTTAGTACTTATCCTTGTGGGATCAAACACGATGACTGACTTAGTTCAGCAGTTGGCAAAAGAACTTGCCGTACGTCCAAATCAAGTAGAAGCTGCCATCAAACTGATTGATGAGGGTGCCAGCGTTCCTTTCATTGCACGTTACCGTAAAGAAGTAACGCAGGGCTTAGACGATACGCAACTACGCCAGCTCGATACACGTTTATCGTATTTGCGTGATTTATATGAACGCCGTGAAAAGGTAATCGAATCACTAAAAGAACAAAATAAATTATCTGATGATTTATTGGCACGGGTGAATGCGGCAGAAACTAAAAATGCCCTAGAAGAAATTTACGCACCATACCGTCCAAAACGTACCAGCAAATCGTTTAAAGCCAAAGAAGCCGGTTTAGGTCCGATTGCAGAAAAAATCTTTACTGAAGCCGTGGATCCAGCAGAAGCTTTAGCGGGCTTTAGCCATGAAGATTATCCAGATCAGGAAAGCCAGCTCGATGCAATCCAGCACATCCTGATTGATGACTGGGCACAGAATATTGCGTTGACCACTGAGCTTAAAGCAATGTTTGCTAAAACTGCCGTGCTGAAAAGTCTGGTCGCTAGCGAAGAGAAAAAAGAAGTTGGTAAAAAATTCCGTGATTACTTCGATTTCTCTGAAAATCTGAACAAGGTACCTTCGCATCGCTTATTGGCAATGCTACGTGGCCGTCAGGAAAATGTACTGGGCCTTAAAGTAGATGGCGAAGATGATGCACCATTGGCACGTATTGAAACTGAATACAACCTGGATATCATTCAGCCGCAATCTCGTCAGGATTTCTTAAAGCAAACTGCGAAACTGTTCTGGCTTGGTAAAGTTCGTCCAACGATCGAACATTCATTATTGACTGAAAAACGTCTGGCTGCTGAAGCTGAAGCAATGCAGGTCTTTGCTGAAAACCTGCGTCATTTACTGCTTTCTGCGCCTGCAGGTGCCCGTACAACTCTGGGTGTAGACCCTGGTATCCGTACTGGTGTGAAACTGGCAGTGGTGAATGAATCAGGTGATGTACTGACACATAGCACCATTTACCCATTTGCACCGAAAGATGATAAAGAAGGTTCACTGACTGAATTGGCGCGTCTTTGCCGCGAATTCAATGTTGACCTGATTGCAATCGGGAATGGTACGGCCAGCCGTGAAACTGAAGCATTGGTTGCTGAAATGATGGCTGCAAATAGCGACCTGAAATTGACCCGTGTTTCTGTTTCAGAAGCGGGAGCTTCTGTTTACTCAGCATCTGAACTGGCTTCTCAGGAATTGCCTGAATTGGATGTATCGATCCGTGGTGCAGTATCAATTGCACGCCGTCTGCAAGATCCATTAGCAGAACTGGTGAAAATCGATCCTAAGTCCATTGGTGTAGGTCAGTACCAGCATGATGTAAACCAGACCGGTCTGGCAAAAACTCTTGAAGCAGTCGTTGAAGACTGTGTGAACTCGGTCGGTGTGGATGTGAATACTGCATCTGCTGCGATTTTGGGTTATATCGCAGGTCTGAACAAATCAATCGCGCAGCAAATCGTGGACTTCCGTAAGGAAAATGGCCGTTTTGACAACCGTCAGGACCTGAAAAAAGTGCCACGTCTAGGTGAACGTACTTTTGAACAGGCAGCGGGTTTCTTGCGTATCCAGCAAGGTTCAGAACCATTAGATGCGTCTGCAGTTCACCCTGAATCTTATCCACTGGTATCTAAAATTGTTGAAGCGAAAGCAACGACTGTAAAAGATATTATTGGCAATACTGAAATCATTCGCCAGGTCAATGCTGAAGAGTTTGTCGATGATAAATTCGGGCTGCCAACCGTTCAGGACGTTTTGGCTGAACTGGAAAAACCTGGCCGTGACCCGCGTCCAGAATTCCGTACCGCAAAATTCCGTGATGATATTACTGAAGTGGCTCAATTGACTGAAGGCATGCAGCTGGAAGGCGTAGTCACCAATGTGACTAACTTCGGTGCTTTCGTGGATGTTGGTGTACATCAGGATGGTTTGGTACATATTTCTGAATTAGCCAATGAATTTGTGGCTGATCCGCATAAAGTGGTAAAACCAGGTCAAATCGTACAAGTTCGTGTACTGAACGTTGATGTGGAACGTAACCGTGTCAATCTGTCGATGCGTCCTGAAGGTTCGGAAGCGCCAGCGAAAGCACCACGTCAACCACGTCGTGACAATGAGCAACGCGGTGAGCGCAAGCCACAAGGCAAACGTCCACAGCATGCACGTCCACAAGGTGACCGCCCGCATGGCAAGAAACCTCAAGCGGCTAAACCACAAGAAAATAAAATTGGTGGTTTAGGAGCACTATTACTTCAAGCCGGGATTAAAGGTTCGAAATAATCTTTAGGCTCTAAACGAAAAACCTCCCAAAAGGGAGGTTTTTCGTATCGACAATATTAAAAAATCTCAAAGAATCTAAAAATGCTAAGAAGTTATTATCAAAGTTCCATCCAAGATTTTTTATCTAGCTCAAATGACTTAATCTTAGGTAATTTGGCACAGCATCATGAATTTGCACTTGAAGATTTACAGAAAAATGCTTGGTTAGCACAAATAGATATTTTAAAAGCAAATTTAGTTGGTATAGCAAAGGGTCATCTTTACTTTGAGTACAGCATTCCTCGAATGGGGAAGCGTGCTGATAATATTCTGATTATTCGTAATTTAATCTTTGTTATTGAGTTTAAGGTTGGGGAAAGTTTTTACTCTACAACTGCAAAAAATCAGGTGATTGATTATTGCTTGGATTTAAAGAATTTTCATTCACAAAGTCATGATAAAAAAATTATTCCAATTCTTATAGCTACTGAAGCGGATACACAAGAGATCATTTGGGAGGATGTAGATGATCTTGGAGCACCCATTTGTTGTCATCAGTACAATTTAAACCAAATGATTCTACAGGCTCTTGCGCATTATGATGTGGGTATGGACATTAATATCCAAGAGTGGAATCAAGCCAGCTATAGACCGACACCCACAATCATTGAAGCAGCGAAAGCACTTTATCAAGGACATCAAGTTGAAGATATTTCCAGAAGTGATGCAGGGGCGATTAATTTAAAAATAACTTCAGCACGTATTGAACATATTATTGAAACAACAAAAGAAAAACGACATAAGGCAATTTGTTTTCTTACAGGAGTACCGGGTGCTGGAAAAACATTAGCAGGGCTGAATATTGCTAACCAGCGACTAAAAAAAGACGAATCAGAACATTCAGTTTTTCTCTCGGGCAATGGCCCACTTGTTGATGTGCTAAGGGAAGCGCTGATTCGACAAACAGTCGAAACAGCAAAAACTGAAGGTCAACTTGAAACCAGATCAAGTGCTGAAAGAAAAGCAAAAGCTTTTATTCAAAATATCCATCACTTTCGAGATGAGTACTTAAGGTCATTAGAAGCTCCTATTGAAAAGGTGGTAGTATTTGATGAGGCACAAAGAGCTTGGCGCAAAGAACAAGTTTCTAACTTTATGAAGCAAAAAAAGGGAATTCAGAGCTTTGATAAATCTGAACCACAATTTTTGATTGAGGTAATGGATCGGCACACAGATTGGTGTGTGATTATTTGTTTGATCGGTGGCGGTCAAGAGATTAACACTGGAGAAGCAGGGGTTATCGAATGGTTAGATGCTTTACAACAGCATTATCCTGAATGGCAGATTTATTATTCTGAGAAAATTTTAGAGGATCGTGTCTATATACAAGATCAAAGCCGAAAGCATCATTTAATTCAGTATGGTAATAAAGAACCTGATTTACATTTGGCGGTATCAGTAAGGTCGTTTAGAAGTGAAAGAGTTGCTGAACTTGTCCAAGCAATTTTAGATGGGGATGCGACGAAAGCACAACATATTTATAGCCAAGTTATAAAATCCTATCCAATTGTTTTAACAAGGAACTTGGAAAGAGCCAAGTCGTGGCTAAAACAACAAGCTAAAGGGACAGAGCGTTACGGCATGGTTGCGAGCTCAGGCGCAAGAAGACTCAAAGCAGAGGGGATTGATGTTAAAAATAAAATCACACCATCTGATTGGTTTTTGAATTCTACAATTGATGTACGTTCTTCATATTACTTAGAAGATGTCGCCACAGAATTTGATGTTCAAGGATTAGAATTAGATTACTGCTGTGTTGCGTGGGATATTAATTTTTACTTTAAGGATGGTTGGTGTTATCAAGCATTTAAAGGAACAAAATGGCAGAACATCAATCAGATGGAAAAGCAAAAATATCTACTGAATACTTATCGTGTTTTGTTGACTCGTGCGCGTCAAGGAGTGGTGATTTACCTACCGAATGTAGATGATAATGATTGGACCAGACCGAGTGAATTGTATGATTCAACATATCAATTTTTAAAAGCCTGTCATCTCAAAGAAATTTAAAAAAAGCCTCCCCATCGGGAGGTTTTTTATTTTGGATTAACTATTAATAATCGGAACAATCCAGCTGGTAATAATCAATAAAATACCCAGATGTCCCAGTTTACGTGTCACATAAACCAGTTTAGACGGTGGTTGTTCCAGCTGTTTGGCATACTCTTCCATGGTGATGCCTTGTTTGCCTTTACTAGTATATAAAAACACACCCAAATCCAGACAGATCAGAATGGTACCAATATCTGCCACCAGTTCCATCAGCTCAAATTGCTGGGTATACAGCGACATGCTAACGCTATAAATCAGATAAAGTCCAAAGGCTATACATGCATATTGCAGGATCACTAAAAATTTCTGCATAAATCTCAACAGTTCAAAAAATTAAGGCAATTATACAAACAATTCGGACAGACTGCGCCCATTACAGACTTTGCATCACATCGGCAAAATTCTGCTTCTCGACTAGTTCCAGAAATTCATCTCCCAAGCGCTGACTTTCTGCAATACATTGCTTCCAGAGCTGAATCCGCTGGGCTTGATCCAAACCCTTCAAAGTGAAGTCCTTACGATCCGGTAAACGACCCAAAGGCAAACTTTGCTGATATTCCTGAGAGGGAGAAATTAGCAAAGTTCGTGCCTGATTTTCCGGGCTTGCCGTGCGTTTAAACAGCTTATCGAACCAGCCAGGAGTAATGCTGTCAGTAAAATGCGGATACAGCACGATGCCTTTGCTCTGAAACGGCAGGTCAATATGATAGTCAATCAAGCCACCATCACGATAATAACCTTGCGGTGCATCCGGAATATTATTGACCGCTGCCATCACGCCCGGAATAGAAGCAGAAGCCATCAGCCATGACAAAACACTTTGCTCAGTCAGGGCATGATAATGTGTAGTAAATCCATCATCGGCAATTTTAAACTGTTCACCGGTATTCGGCTGGCTGATCACACGTTGCATAAAATGGCGACTATGTTTGCGCGCTACAGCGGTAGTTCCCACAATGCCAGCTACAGAGGCGAGTAGGGGGAGCGCCTTGTCACTTTGGAAAATGTGCTGGGCTTTAATCGATAATACCGTCAGATGATAATCTGGATGATTCACTAAATCGGTTTCTTTGCCTTGTACCAGATCCAGCAGCATGCCACGACAAACGTCACTGACCTCCTTACGGGTCATTTTCTTGTGAAAGTATAGATGGGTATACAAGTCGGCAAGACGTTCAGTGCCTGCTTTGGCTCCCCACGCCGCGACACTGGCAAAACGCCAGCTGCCAATGGATGAACCGACTAGCGTTCTACGCTGAGGGGCACGGGGGAAAAACTCGCCAAAAATGGCCTGATCCAGTCCCTGAATGCCAATACCCTTGGGGCCACCTGCAGCACCCGGCACAATATCGACCTGTTCGGGTTGCAAACCTTCTTTCAGAATCAGCTCACGAGCCTGATGCCCAGCACGGATTTTCAGAGCAGGCGCATGTTTTTGTAAAATCTGCATAAAGGTTCAACCCATATTTGACCAATGAGGACATATTTTAAGCATCTGGTCACAGAGCCCAATGGCAAGATGTATCCTAAAGTGACTTAGGAGTCATAGGGGAGGAGAAAAATAAAAAAACCTGAACAATGTCAGGTCTTTTAAGAAGGTTATTTCAGTTATTTTGCAATCCGCCAGACTGCGAGTACGCTTGCCAGTACGATCAAAATCACTGACACAAACCATGGTGAAATGATCGCAATCGAAAGCAGAATGGCCATGATGCTGCCAAAAATCCAGCTACGTTTTTGCTGATGTTCCATTTGCAGGCGCATGCTTTGCAATTCATTAAGCTGCTTGGCATGCCAGGCGGACTGGTTTTTCAGACCGTTCAGGCTGTCGATCATCAGGGTCGGTAGGTCCTGCGCGCCCAAAAGCAGATCCGGGATTTTTTGTCCGAGTTCCTTGATATTCTTTTGCGGATTCATCTGGGCTTTGACCCAATCGGTGAGGATGGGTTTCGCCAGACTCCAGATATCCAGTTCAGGATATAAATCTGTTCCCAGGCCTTCCACATGTACCAATGTTTTCAGTAACAACATCAGTTGTGGCGGGATTTCCAGATGGAAACGACGGGCGATGTCCATGACCTGAATCAGAATCCCGGCAAAATCCAGTTCATGCATCGGCTTGGAGACCATTGGACCCACGGTACGACGCATTTCGCGTGCTAGTGCGTCCTGATCGGTACCTGGTGGAATCCAGCCGGCCTGATGCACAATCTGAATCAGCTGCATGAAGTCACTGTTCATGACCGCCAGCAGCATACGTGCCACGGTCATCTGGTCATGCTTGGACAGCTCTCCCATAATCGCGCAGTCCAGCGCAATAAAGCGCGGATTGGCCGGATTGATAGTTTCAACAAAGACATTACCCGGATGCATATCCGCATGGAAGAAGTTGTCGCGGAACACCTGAGTAAAGAAAATCGTCAGACCTTTACGTGCCAGATCAGCACGGTCCATACCCAGTTCATCAAAGGTGGCAATATCCGAAATCGGAACACCGGTAATCCGTTCTGCCACCAGCACGTCCTTACTGTCCATATAGACTTCAGGCACATACATCATGCTGGAGCCAGTGAAGTAGTAACGCATACGGCGGGTATTGTCCGCTTCCAGAGTCAGGTCCAGCTCATTCAGAATGATCTGGCGATAGTCCTGAATAATTTCTGACAAATGCAGGGCACGCGCTGCTTCCAGACGTTTTTCCAGAAAATCACCCAGCCAGCTTAGAATTTCAAAATCCTGCAAGATCTGCTGGCGAATATTCGGACGGGTCACTTTGACCACCACTTCACGGCCATCATGCAGGGCTGCGGTATGCACCTGTGCAATCGAGGCAGCTGCCAGTGGCTGAACATCAAATCGGGCGAACAGGGTATTTACATCCGCTTTTAATGATTCCTGAATACGCATCTTGGCGACATCATTATCAAAAGGCTTAACCTGATCCTGTAACAGGACCAGTTGTTGCAGCACTTCAGGCGGAATCAGGTCACGACGGGTCGAAAGCAACTGACCCAGCTTGATTGCCAGCGGTCCCATTTCTTCCAGTGCCAGTTTCAGCTTGAGTGGATTCTTACGCTCACGGCTAGACCAGGCTGCCGGATGCATACGGATCAAAGATAAAATATGCCGGGCTTTTTCAGGAAGTTCTTCCGCAGGAAACAACGTGTCGAGTCTATAGTGCGCGGCGATGCGCCAAATTTCGAGTAGACGTGAAACATGCGGAATCATAAAGCGGTGTACCTAGTATTGAGAAGGAATATGAGGTGTAGCTGGAGTAAATGGCTGATCAGTAGAATCGTCAGATTCAATCTGTGCCTGAAGCTGACGGATTTTGGCTTCAACGCGATCCAAATTCTGATTCAGGATGCGAGTATCCTGATT
Source organism: Acinetobacter sp. UBA2581 (assembly GCF_002339435.1). NCBI lineage: Bacteria > Pseudomonadati > Pseudomonadota > Gammaproteobacteria > Moraxellales > Moraxellaceae > Acinetobacter > Acinetobacter sp. UBA2581. The sequence goes on from NZ_DDLD01000093.1 coordinate 37,499, forward strand.
CAGGTCATCCATTTGCCAGCGCGGGGCAAAGAGACCACTATCTTCTTTCAGGGCATCTTCAGCAAAAAATAACTGGCTTTGTAAAGTGCGTTTTAAATGCTTCGGAGCCAGCTGCAACTTGCCAATTTCATGTGCCAGAGCAGGGCCAATCCAGGGACTCAAATGAGCTGCCAGATCAGGCTCAGCCTGCTGCATGATGCGCTGGATTTCTTGCAGAAGTTTATAGTCACCTTGCAATGGAATATTGCCGACTTCATCAGCAAGCAGCAGTTTAAGCAGCTCTACGACATTGCTCACCTGCAGCGTCGCCGTTGCTTCAGGAGTTTGAGCACTATTGGCTTCATAAGGGCGCTGTTCAAATATCGAAGAGTCTTCAGTATGACCGGTTGGCGTTGGCTCCAGACGAACCTTGCCTTCATCAAAGAAGACATCGACGGACAGCTGCGGTGAAGTAATGACCACCCGCAGCATTTTCCCAGCCAAAGCATTGAGCTGAATGCGGGTAATCGCATCCAGATCAATCATATGATGAATCAGGCGTTCAACAGCACCGAGTGCGAGAAGTGACCACATATTGGGTACAACCCTTAAAGCTTGAAGCCACGGTGAACGGCAACGATACCGCCGGTCAGATTGTGATAATCACAGTTCTGGAAGCCAGCATTTTCCATCATACCTTTTAAAGTACGTTGGTCTGGATGCATACGGATTGATTCAGCCAGGTATTTATAGCTTTCTGAATCATTCGCCACGATTTTGCCCATGATTGGTAAAGCGGTGAATGAATACAGGTCATACAGTTTTGAAAATGGCTCGAAGACTGGTTTAGAGAATTCCAGAATCAGTAAACGGCCGCCTGGCTTAAGCACACGATACATGGCTGCCAGTGCTGCATCTTTATCGGTCACGTTACGCAAACCAAACGAAATGGTCACCAGATCAAAGCTGTTATCGGCAAATGGCTCTAGAGTTTCTGCATTCGCCAGAACGAAATCAACATTGGTACAGCCGGCATCAATCAGACGGTCACGGCCAACATTCAGCATGGATTCGTTAATATCAGACAGTACTACATGACCGGTAGGGCCCACTTCACGGCTAAATACTTTGGCCAGGTCACCCGTACCGCCCGCAATATCCAGCACATGCTGGCCACGGCGTACACCTGACATATTAATCGCAAAACGTTTCCATAGACGGTGAATACCGAATGACATCAGGTCATTCATGATATCGTATTTGCTGGCCACCGAATGGAATACTTCAGCCACTTTCTGGGCTTTTTCATCACTGCTCACGGTCTTGTAGCCGAAGTGTGTGGTTGGACCGACGTTACCGGTATTGGCACCGCGTGGCAGGTTATATTTAGGGACAGTTCCAGTCACAGGGGTATCGGTCAGGCGTTGTTCTAGAGATTGTTGCTGACCTTGTGGAGCGCCTTGCGGAAGCGGAGTGGTTAAGAATGGGCTCACTTTGTCTGTCTGTTGTGCCGACTCGGGTGTAGGGGTAGGCGTTTGATTTTCATTCGACATTGGAGTCACTCCTAACATATCAATCGGGTTAATCTTGCATTGCCTGCATAATGACAGATTCTTGGATGTTATTCAGCAATCATGATGCAATTGTTATGAATAATATACAGAAAAATAGGAATGTGGGCGGAAATCTTCACCGCCAGTGATCGAATAATTCATATGATTTATCACTGGCAATGTCCTGCCATACAAACCCGAAAATATCAGGATCAGGCAGGACCGCAAGCCTTCCTCATCATGGATGGGAAAGGAATCTATTATTGAAATGGCATTGGGTCGCCTGAATGCACCTTATCAATAATGCCACGTTCAATCGCAGTAAAGTCATGCACGAATTTTTCTGCCGATTTTAACGGTTTCATGGCCTGGAAACCGTCCTGCATAAACTCATACATCACCTGAAAATGATATTTATTGGCTGCACCTTTACACATCTTGAAAGCGGTATAAACCACAAAGGAACGCATATATTTATCCAGGCTAACACCTAGCTGATCCAGCAATGCCAGCTGTTTCAAGCGTGCTTCCCCCTGATCCAGTTTCAGATAGGTCACGCGCATCATTTCATCGGTCAGTGGTGTGTTGGCAGGATAATCCTCTAAAAGCTGGATTGCGACCTGTTCATCCAGTTGCACGGCCAAGATCGCCAGTTCTACGCCTGAGGTTCCGGTTTTCAGGGCATTTTCCGGAATCATTTTTTCTGCCTTGTGCGCATATTTCATCAGTCGGGCAATCTGTTCGGCCAGTGCGTCAAAGTCTGGGCCGCCATAGAGCCGATTCAGGAAATATTCGGCCATCAGCTGGTTATTTTTTTCAGAAAAATGCTGATGATGGCTGCGCTGCATCCGTGCCTTTTGCCATGCCTGCACATCCTGTAAACGGCTTAAAATTTCAGGCTGAGTGTGATACTTCAGCTGATAATACTGTTCTAAGAGTTCATCTAATCGGGCAAGTTTGGACATGTATTTTCAAATATGATTTTTCGATCTCAGAATCTTAGAGGGTGTGGCGCAATCTCGCTATGACAAATTGATCAATGATTCCTTATTTGAATGTCAATTTGCTGTTTAAACAGACAATCTAATCGTGTGAAAAACGTTGCTAACGCTATTTTTGCCTTCAAACTCCTCGCTATACTGCCCACAAGAATAAAAGATGAGGGATCTCCATGCGTACAGAAGAACAAAGTTTCCAGTTAATGGATGAAGACAAGCTATCCCTTGCGCTGATCAATGCCCAGTATGATCTAAGGAAAACCCAAGGTCAGAAAAATGGCAAAAGCCTGATTGTTCTGGTCAATGGAATCGAATTGGCAGGTAAGGGTGAAGCAGTCAAACAGTTACGTAAATGGGTAGATCCTCGTTATTTGCAGGTAAAGGCCGATCAGCCGCAAGTATTAGGAGAAAAACAGACCTTCTGGCAACCCTATACACGGTTTATTCCTGCCCAGGGCCAGATCATGGTCTTGTTTGGTAACTGGTACAGCGATCTGCTCAGAACCACCATGCAGACCAGTGCCATTGATGATGCCCAGTTTGATGCCTATCTGGAGGATATGCGTACCTTTGAGCAGGATCTGAAAAATAACTATGTTGATGTGGTCAAGGTCTGGTTTGATTTGCCCTGGAAAACGCTACAAAAACGCCTGGATCAGATTGATCCGAGTGAAATGCAATGGCACAAACTGCATGGCCTGGACTGGCGCGACAAAAAAAAGTACGACACCGTGCAGTGTTTGCGAGAGCGGTTTACTAAAGACGAAGACTGGCTGATCATTGATGGGGAAGATGAAAAACGGCGTGACCAGCAGTTTGCGCAGCATATTTTGCAGTCTTTAAAACATTGTCCTAATCATCCGGTTCGAGCCGAGGGACGATGGAAGCAAGCCAAAATTCCAGAATTATTGCAGCATCCTTCGCAAGAGCTTGCCAAGACAGAGCACTATAAGGCGGAACTGAAAAAACTGTCTCCTCAGGTGGCCAAGGCGCTGCGCTCAGACCCACGCAATGTGATTTTACTGTTTGAAGGGATGGATGCAGCAGGCAAGGGCGGAGCGATCAAGCGGATTGTGAAAAAGCTGGATCCACGTGAATATGAAATCCAGACCATCGGGGCGCCGGAAAAATATGAACTGAATCGACCTTATTTATGGCGTTTCTGGAACAAGCTGCAAACTGATGATGATATCTGTATTTTTGACCGTTCTTGGTATGGTCGGGTGCTGGTAGAACGGGTAGAAGGCTTTGCCAGTCCGGCAGAATGGCAGCGGGCCTATGATGAAATTAACCGATTTGAACAGAGCCTGATTAACCATCAAACCGTAATTATTAAATTTTGGCTGGCGATTTCCCAGGAAGAGCAGGCCGCCCGTTTCAAGGCGCGTGAAGATACTCCACATAAGCGTTTTAAAATCACCGATGAAGACTGGCGTAACCGGGAACGTTGGGAGGATTATTTAAAAGCGGCCGCCGACATGTTTGAACGTACGTCGACAGAACAGGCACCATGGCACATTATCGCCACTGATGATAAAAACACCGCTCGGGTCGAAATTTTAAAAACAATTTTAAAGCAGCTTCAGGCAGATTAATCTGCCTGAATTATGAAAATTTTGAGGATAAAAAATGGGGCGGGCAATTTATTTGCTTTGAGCAATCTGTTTTTGCTGAATATTTTTTGCTGTGCGATAGCAATCTTCCACATGCGCTTCAGCAATTTTTTTCATCACAAAATAACCGAGGCTCGCGGCTACCAGTTGACCACCGAGTGGAATGAATTTTGTGACTTGCTTTGTGATCACTTTCGCTGCAACATTGTTCAAAGATTTTTTGACTGCTGTGCGTGCCACCACCAGACCGGAAAACTCGATTCCGCGTTTACGCAGTTCATTCCAGTGCACCTGCTTGGTTGCAGGATCAAACACACTGATCTGTTCAGGGGCTAGACCAAAGCGGGCATTGATCTCCGGAATCAGTTGCGACAGAATGCCGACATCAATGACCACGTCCAGAAATGGCACCGGAATCACAGCTGCTCCGGCAGAATAATAGGCACGTTTTTTGGTTAGCTCTAAGCACTCGTTGCGAATTCTGTCTAAATCTAAACTTGGATCGATACGATCTGGAATTTTGTCTAATTTCATGGGCATTACCTAAAGCTAGATGTTGTTTTTTCTGTTCAAACATCAATAAGATGCTTTTTTCAAAGAACTTTTTTGACTGAAGTATGAGTTTTAAAGTGACATAGACAGTTCAGTAAGTATAGTAAATAATCTTTATCATTTTGTAGTACTGCTCCATCTCATTTTTCAGGGGAAACGATGGCAATTCATGTTATTCAGAGTCAACGCATTGATGTGCTTTTGGATAGTATGCTGCGTATCGTCAACCAGAGCGCAAAAAATCCCTTGGCCGTGTTACAGCCGCGGCATTTTATTGTACCGTCTCCTGCAGTAGAGGCCTGGCTCACCCAGAAAATTGCTGAGAAAAAGGGCATCAGTGCCAATACCCAGTTTCATCACCGGATCCGTGCCTTTCAGTGGACTTCCTATCAGTGGGTGCTAAATAATCCAAAAGAAGTCGAACAAGTCCGTGAAGCCAATATTCCCCGAATTATTATTAAATGGCGGGTATTTCAGGCACTACGTAAATGTATTTTGCCTGAGCAGATTCCATTAGAGATCGATCATCCGCTGTATTCGATTATCAAGCGGATTTATGACAGTGCAGATCGTCTGGAGCAGGGTACAGAGAAGCAGCTGAAAAAACAGAGCATGCTGTACTGGGTATCTGAACAGGTCTCGCGCCTGTTTAGTCATTATATGGACTATCGTGGCTATTGTGCGCGGAATTGCCCGCCACAGGAATGCCGTTGTCCGACCAACTGGCTAGCGTCCTGGGGACAGGATATCGCGCTCGATCTTGAGCAGATGATCTATATTCCTAAAGATGAAAATGGCTATGAAATTCCGGTGGCGGACTTCGTCAAGATTCAGGCACGCGAACTGGAAGCCTGGCAACGCTGGTTGTGGCAGCATGTCTTTCAGGACGATTATGCCAAGATTCTGGACATCGAACAGATGTACTGGGAACGTTTGGAGAATGAAGATACCCAGGCACAGGCTTTAAAACGCTTACCACAACAGGTCGTGGTCTTTACCTTGCTAGAATTGCCACCGAGTCAGCTGGATTTCTTGCGCCGTCTCGGTCAATACATCGATATTTATATTTTCCACTTTAACCCTTCACAGGAATACTGGGCCGATAGTGTCGATCCGGACTGGAAAGCACGTTATGACCTTGGCGTGCAGGAACGTTTCATCAAGAAATTTGAAAAATCTCAGGGACGTTTGCCGACTGATACCGAAATCCAGCATTTCTTTGCAGCCTTTCAGCTGAACTTTAATGCCGAAGACCGGGAATCGCGTCATCCCTTGCTGACCCGCTTTGGCAAGCAGGCACGTGATCATTTCTCGTTATTGTCCAAACTGTCTTCGGGTGAAGAAGGTCTCTGGGCCGATGCTTTCGTGGATGAGTATCAAGACAAGTTACTGGCCAAAATCCAGTCGGATATTCTGTACCTGCTGGAACCAGAAAAACACCAGTATCCGCTCAAACCAGATGATGATTCGGTACAAATTCATGTCTGTCATTCCTCACTGCGCCAGCTGGAAGTTTTAAAAGAACAGATGATTCACTGGCTGGCCCAAGGTACCGAAGATGCCCCACGGCAGCCGAGCGATATTCTGGTACTGGCCCCGAATCTGAAAGAGCTGGAACCGGCGATTCGGAGTGTCTTTGCACCGCCGCCACGAGAACGGGAAGGCAATAGCCAGCGTCTGCAAAAAGATAATCTATATTTACCGATTCAGATTGCCGGGGTATCCCGACTCGATGTCAGCAATGCCTGGCGCGCGGTACTGGGCCGGATTCAGCTGGTGCATCGACGTTTCAGTATCGAAGATTTTGCCGACTGGCTCAGCCTGAATGCGACCCAGCAACTATATGCGCTGGACTACGCGCAAGTTGAGCGCATGTTGCAGTTACTGGGTGAAGCGGGCTTTAAACGCGGTCTGGATCAGCAGCATTTACAGCAAAGCCTGACCGCAGGCGATGAAGACTATCGCTTCAGTTTTAAATTTGCATTGGATCGGCTGGCACTCGGACTTGCAGTTCCGGAACATGCCCTGTTTCAGGATACCTTAAGCTATGCTCGGGTCTTGAGTAGTGATTTCCCTCTCATCTCGACTTTAATCCAGATTTATCAGGATCTGGTACAGCGCCGTGACTGGCTGATTTTGCATGAACAGGAACAACGTACCCCGGTAAAAACTTGGCTGGAATATCTGCGTGAAGACTTGAATGAGTTCCGTGAAGCCGGCGTCGAGTCCTTAAAGACGGTCGCAGAAATCATTGACAAGCAGATGCGGATGCTGACGTTGGCCGATTACCATGATCAGGATGATCCGCAGGCCAGCCAGGAGCTGGTCGCCTTAAGTCTGCCATTGCCTTATGTACTGGAAGAAATTCAGAATACGCTGGAGATGCAACTGGATCAGGCCGAGCCGACCGGACAAATTACCTTTAGTCAAATCGGCCAGATCCGTCCGTTGCCATATAAACTGGTGGTGATGCTGAATCTAGATACCGGTAAATTTCCGAGCCGGAAGCAGCAGGTGCCATTTGACCTGATGAACAGTTTGAAGCCGCAACTAGGGGATCGTTCCCGTCTGGATGATGACCAAGGCGCTTTTCTGGATGCATTGCTACTGGCACAGGACAATTTATGGCTGTTCTATAATGGCTTTGATGTTGATGATGGTGAAGCGCGTGATCCATCCACTTCATTGCAGGAACTGATCCAGCATATTGCCTTGATTTGCCAGTCAGACCAGCCCGATGCTGAAGTCGATGAAACGGTTGAGATGAATGGTTTGAGCGTGGCCAAGCATATCCGTCAGCTCTATCATGTGCATCCACTACAGCCGTTCGATCCGATCGGTTACGTCGAATCTCATACTCCACGTTATCAGACCCAGTGGTTTGCTGTAGCAGAATATATTCGCAGTGCAGAGGGCAAGCGCAGCAGCTGGATCAATGCCCATTATCCGGCCTTGATGCAGAAAGAAATCCGGGTGCTGAAAGGGGATGAGTGGATTCGTGACATGATTTTCCCAGCACGTCTATTCCTGAAAAGTATCGGTGTTTCCAGTGTGAGATATGCCGATCTGCCAAGTTCACGAGAACCCTTATTGCTGAATAAACTGGAACAGTATCAGGTCCGTGATTTCCTATTACAACAGGATCAAGAGATTGAGCCACAGCTGATGTTGGACCGCTTACCGGTCGGAAAAACTCAGGAAGCGACCTGGCTCAGCAGTCAGCAGGAACAGCAATCGCTAAAAGAACGTTTATTGCAGCTGAATAAAGAGCTGACACCTGTAACGCAGCAAACTTGGCAATATAACCCTGAATTGCTGATTCATATTACCTTGCCGCAAGTGCCGCACAGCAGTTACTGGCTGAGTATGCAGTCTTCCTCCGCTTCGGAAAAACGTCGGGCACAGGTCTGGCTGGAATATCTGCTCTGGCTGGCCTATCTGAATAATGATGAACTGTCGCCGCAGCTGGAACGGATTGTCATTTTCAGTAATAAAACCCTGAAATTCTCCGGACTGCGTTCTAGTCAGGCACGTCATCATTTACAGGCCTGGCTGAAAGCTTGGGAAGTGGGACAGACCCAGCCGCTGGTATTGCCTGCCGAATTGCTGATGAAAAAGGCCTGGGAATGGACTGAAAATGAACAGGGGCAGATCACTATTGCCGAGATGCAGGAACTGCTAAAGGCCTGGAACAACAGCTATGAAAGTGCCAAGCCTTTGGCCAGCGATGAATCCAGCCAGCTGCATCAGGACTGGCAGTTTATTTTGCAGGATCAGGACCCGGATCTGGCCTTGCAACGCTGTTGCCATGATTTTGCCCATGCGCTATATGCGCCGATTCATGAACATCTGGAATGGATAAAAGAATAATGACCATGTTACCCAACCAGAACAAAAAGATTTCAACCAATCCGATTCAGGACATGCGCTTTAGCGGCCTGCACTGGATTGAAGCTTCCGCGGGGACCGGTAAAACCTATACCTTATCCAGTTTGATGGTACGGATTTTTCTGGATCAGTATTATCCGCATCAGGTCATTGCCACAACCTTTACCCGTAAGGCTACAGCTGAACTGAAAAACCGGGTACGTCTCAGAGTCGAGGAAACGCTGGCCTTCATTCAGCGTCATCAGGAGCTGAATTCGGTCGAAATCACCGCCAAAATCCAGGCTGAATCGGATCCACTATTTCAGCAGGTATTAAAAGATTATGGCTCACGCATGGATTATGCCCGGCGCCGTTTACGTCTGGTACTGAACCAGCTAGATGAGCTGTTTGTCGGGACACTGGACAGCTTTAGCCAGAAATTATTACGTGAATTTGCTTTTGAAAGCGGCAAGATTGAACGGGCTGAACTGACTGAAGATCAGGATCTGTATATCCAGCAACTGATTCATGATGTGTTGCGGGAATGGATCCAGCAGCAGCCGCAATATATGATCAATCATCTATATCTGCAAAACCTGTTGAAACCAGTAGAACATTATACTGGACTAGTTCGTGATGCTCTAAATTTCCGTGTGCAATACTTTCAGAAGGTAGAAAAAGTCGAATGGGATCTGACTGAACTAGAGCACTGCATTCAGCGTCTGTTCGATGTACATGAACATGAAATTAAGATCATTCGGGAGTATTGCCAGAATTCTCCGAAGTATTTTCATAAGAGTTTTTTGACCAGATTAAGTGACGTTTGTGAAAACTTTATGACCTGGATGGCGGCACTGAAAACCAAAGGTGTGATGAGCTTTTTTGATCCAGAACTGCATGCGATCTTATTGAATCTGTGTTATTTGCGCCGTAAGAAAACCGATTTTCAGCCGACGACTCAAGTGTTTAACAAAAGCTGTCCGGAAGCAGAGCAGCAGCAGATTCTGCAACATAGCCTGATTCAGGCCATTGATGGATTGTGCGAAGTCAAAGAGAAGATGGATGCACAGTTGAAGCAGCTGACCACCTATCTTGAATATCATATTATTCGCAGTGTGCAGAACCGTCTGCCGCAAACCTTGCAAAAACAGGGTGAAACCACATTTTCCCAACAGATTCGAACCTTGGCTGAAGCTTTACAGGGACAGCAAGGTCAACGCTTTGCCCAGTTTGTACAGGCACGCTATCCACTCATTCTGGTGGATGAATTTCAGGATACCAACCAGGATCAGGATGATCTGCTGGCTAAAGTCTGGCGTGATCCGAACCGGGTCAAAGCCGGCTGTATGATCATGGTGGGCGATCCGAAACAGGCGATTTACGGTTTCCGTGGCGGCGACATGCTGACCTATAACAAGGCGCGTGCCGATGTGCTGCAAAAGCAGGGCCGTGAATATACCTTGATCCAAAACCATCGCTCGGTAAAACCTCTGGTCGAGGTGGTGGACGCGTTGTTTCAACGCCAGATGGATTTTGGTGAACAGGTGCATTACACCCTGATTCAGGCGGGGAGCCGGCCACATCCGGATTTAATCGATAAAACGCTGAGCAATCCGCATCCACTGCGCTGGATTCAACTCGGTGAACAGGATGTTGAAGCGGATCAGGTGGTCTGGAAAATCCGCCAGTTATTGAATCAGTCTGAACAGCAGCACCTGTATTTCCAGCAGGGTGACAACGTTCAGCACTTAAAAGCGGATGATATTGCAGTTCTCAGTTTTGGCCATTATGCGCTGGAACAGGTCAAGCAGCGTCTGCAACGCATGGGGATTCCCTGTTATAAGGAATCTAAGCAGAGCGTCTTTGCCAGTCCGGTGGCTCAGGATGTTGCAGCTGTTCTGACCGCGATCATGGAGCCTTTTAACGAAGCCAAAGTCAAACGTGCTTTATTGACCCGTTTATTGGGCTTTAACCTGAAAAAGTTAATCGAACTGCAAGAGCAGAGCGAAGGTCTGAGCCATTATATTGCCGACTTTGATGCTATCCGGGAAATGTGGTTTGAAAAAGGGTTTCTGACGGCCTGGAATTATGCTTTAAATCTGTTTCAGGTCTGGACCAATCTGGTTGCAAGCCAGAGCCTGGACAATGAACGGGTAGTGGTGAATTTACGTCACCTAACCGAGATCCTGTGTCAGCAAAGTGAATATTATCAGGGTGCTCAAAAGCTGTATCACTGGTATTTGCGTCAGTTGCAATCACCTTCAGGCAAGGATAACGAAAAAGAGCGAAAACTCTCTGGCGATCATGGGGTACAGCTCTTAACCATCCATGCTTCCAAAGGTCTGGAATTTAAAGTGGTGTTCCTGTTAGGTGCCGATGCACCTTTTGATGTGAATAAAGGAAATCTGAACTTTTCCCTGTCAGCCGCGGAAAATGTACTGGAACAATCCCGGGTGATTGCAGTTAATCATAAGGACTTGCATGAGCAGGCGATTTTGCAAAATGCGGCCCGTAATGCCGCAGAAAATCACCGGCTTTGGTATGTGGCACTGACCCGGGCCAGTCACCGGGTTTATGCCATGCTGCAAGATCAGAGCGGACAGGCGGATTCAGGACTGGCATTCTGGCGTGGACAAGGTGAGGCGGCCTTTCAGCATGCCCTAAGTCTGCTGGAACAACCTCTGGCTTCTGAGCCGCCTAGAATTGTGGCAAAACAGACAGAAGCACCGTTACAGATGCAGGCTCATCCTTTACCGGAGCGACAGTTCTATCCACGGACTAAAACCAGCTTTACCGCGCTGTCACAGCATCTCCCGCATCAGGCGATATTGCAGGATGATCTGGTCATCGCTTCTGAACGTCCGGACAGTGCCGCAGATGAAATGAATCTGCTGGAACTGGAACAGCAGATAGCCAGTCAGCCACTGGACTGGATCAGGCTGAATTTTCCAAAAGGCACGGTAGCCGGAACCTTCCTGCACAGTATTTTTGAGCATATCGATTTTCAGGATCGCAGTTACTGGAATCTGGAAATCCGCCGCCGTTTTAAAAATACGGCGCCACAAATCTGGCAGGAACTGAAAGAGAAATTTCATCAGGCCTTTCATGTTCGTCCATTGTTACAGCAGGCATTTACTCGGGGCTATCAGACGGCCTGTGTGAATTTACAGACCCTGTTTAGTCAGGTGGCCCGTCAAGGTCAAATGCAGCCGGAGAAATTGCAGCAGAGTATGCAAAAAGTACTCTCCAGCCTGAATTATAAAATCCTGACCGGAATTCGCCTGCATGATCAGAGTGAAGCTTATCGTCAGGAATGGCAGCAGTTTTTCCGTTCCGCTCAAACATTCGATCACTCTGAATGGTTGAACTTCTTAGGGCAGTTTCAGCGCTATGTTACAGAACTGGATGATGAGCCTTTTATCCAGTTTTTCGAACAGGAAATGGCGCAGATGACGCCTGCTGAGACAGCAGCAGAACTGGATGTAGAAACCGTTTTTCAGCAGGCATTCGATCATTTCATTGATGAGATGATTGAAGATCTTCTGCTCAATCGGGTTCATGACTGGCTCAAAGAAATTCTGGCTGCACCCCTACAGGCAGAGTTCAGCCTGGAGCAGTTGCAGCAAGGTACTTATTTGTCTGAATTCCCGTTTTACCTGTCTTTAACCGATGTGCCGTTACAGATTCGTCAGATCCAGCAACTGTTTGCCGAGCATGATATTCTCATGCCTGATTTTAATGAGGTAAAATCAGCACGCTATCTGACCGGTTCTATCGATTTGGTTTATTTTGATGGCCAGCGCTATCATATTGCCGATTATAAAAGCAATTTTCTCGGGCCGGATCAGCAGCATTACACGGCCGAGGCCATCCAGCAGAATATGACTCACTCCAGTTACTGGCTGCAAGCGGCCTTATATCTGGTGGCATTGCATCGTTATCTAAGCGTGAACATGCAGGGGTATGACATGCGGCAGCATCTGGGTGGGGCGACTTATCTGTATTTGCGCGGTATGAATGGCCAGGCTGAACAGGGTGCTTATCACTGGCAGCCCGGTCTGGAATTTATTCTGAAACTGGATGAAATTCTGGGCTATTTTGAGCAGAAAAAATCAGCATAATTTTGATGATTTATAAAATTTTAAGAGTTTAAACAGAAGATTATCCTGTGGATAACTTTGAGGATAACTGTGTGGAAAATGAGCAAATTCACGTGTCTCAGCAATCAGCCCATTTAATGGCCTGGATTGACTATCTATGTCAGCCATCGTTCAGTTCGGCGACCTTTGATGCTGCCGCAAAATTGCTGATTCAGCAGCTCCTTGAAGCGATGCAGGAGGGCAATAGTTGTATTCCGGCCAGTGCTGAGCAAAAAGCTCTATTGCATCATTTGGTATTGGATCGTAGCCAGCAGGCTCAAGGCATTGCACCTTTTATTTTTGAAAACCAGCAGTTGTATTTATACCGCTACTGGCAGCTGGAGCAGGCAGTCGCTACAGAGATCGCCCGGATCAAGTCACAAGCCATCACACCAGTAAATTTAAGTGAGCGTGATCATAACCTCCTGACAGATCCACAGCAAAAGCAAGCGCTGGAAATGGTCGCCAAGCAGGGACTGAATATTATTACTGGTGGGCCAGGAACCGGTAAGACCTATACCTTGGCACATATGATTGCGGTACTGCATGAAGCCTTGCCTAATATCCGGATTGCGATGGCCGCTCCGACGGGTAAAGCTGCGCAGCGAATGCAAGAAGCCTTGCAGAAAGCTTTACATAGTGAAAAGTTACAAGCTTTTGAACTGGAGGCTTTAAAGCAGGTTCAACCCGTTACTTTGCACCGCTTACTGGGCTTGGGGCGGTTGGGACGCCCACGGTTTCATGCCAAGCAGCCTTTACCCTATGATGTGATCGTGGTTGATGAAGCATCCATGTTGGACTTAAGCCTGTCGCAGATGCTTCTTGCTGCAGTGCCAGATTCAGCCCGCTTAATTTTATTAGGCGATGCAGATCAGCTGGCCTCGGTGGATGTCGGCACTGTACTGGCAGATTTACAGCAGACTTCTGTTTTGGCGGATAACCGAGTGAATTTAATCACGACGCGCCGTTTTGCTTCAGGCGCCCGGATTGGAGCGATGGCACACTTTATCCAGCAGGAGCATGTTCCAGCATCAGTTTTAAACCAGTTTGAACAACAAGTAGTTACTGCGAGTGAGCTGCAAGCAATTGCACTGGACCAAGTGGAAATTGACCAGCTGCAACTGCAATATTTGTCAGAAATAAACCCAACTACAGGTCTACAGTTAGACCCATATTATGATCAACTGATGTATGGCTATCAGGCTTATGCAGACGCGATCAAGCTGGCTCAGGATCAGGCTGGTTTCGAGCAATATGTACAGCAGGCAATTCAGTACTTTGATCATTACCGGATTCTCACCGCAATCCGGCATGGTGATCTGGGCTTGAATAAAATCAATCAGCAGATTGAACAGCGTTTTCTGGCCAGTGTAGGCAAGTTAAAACAGGGCGACTGGTATACCGGTCGACCAGTGATGATGACTTATAACGATTATCAGCTGGGTCTGTCCAATGGTGATATTGGCATCTGTTTCTGGAGAGAACAAGAAGGACAGTCACAATTTGAAGTGTATTTCCCGAGCTTAGAAAAATGGGTGCTGGCGACCCGCTTACCGAAAAGTATCGAAACGGCATTTGCTTTGACGATTCATAAATCGCAAGGTTCAGAATTTACTCATACGGCTGTAGTACTCGATCAACAGGCCAAAAATTTGCTGAGTAAGGAACTGATTTATACAGCGATTACCCGGGCCAAAAAAGTTGTGAGCTTACTGGTAGATCGCGACGCGTTTACACAAGCGCTATGCGTCAGAACCACACGAAAGAGTGGCTTAAGCGAAAAAATACTTGAACAATGCAACAATCTATTGGCAAAAAATAAATAACTGTTGTAGGTAAATGCTTACATGGATTCAGGAAATTGGCGCATGGAGCTTTTACTCGGTTTTTGAGAAGATTGGTCACACAAAAGAACTCAACACGGAAAGTTGGGTATAAATCGCATAATAAGAACAAGAATGTCACCAGACAGCGAACTTACAGTGAAGTAAGTGAAAGAGGAAACTTACAGCCGCTAAGCCTTGTAGTTTTGGGAGAGACTACAAGGCTTTTTTATATCTGCCGTTAATGGAATTTTGCCGTAATCTTATAGTTCAATTAAGTTGGCAGAATAAGTAAATTTAAGTAAATAGTGTAATTAAAAGATATATAATAGGACTTACGCACTAT